>CAZZKI010000100.1:0-5267 GCA_964654785.1 uncultured Solirubrobacteraceae bacterium | reverse complement strand
CACAGTCCAAGTTGCAGTTCCAGCGGTGCCAACATTGCCGGCAACGTCAACCGCGCGGATCTGAACAGTGTGCTCGCCGAGAGCAAGGCCGCTCGCAGCAAATGGGCTTGAGCAACTCGCCCATTCACCCGAGTCAAGCTTGCACTCGAAGGTTGCATCGGACTCGTTAAGAGCGCTGATTGAGAACGAGGTCTCAGTCGTGGTGCTTGACGGCTTACCGTTGAGCATTGGCGGCGCTGGAGCAGTTGTGTCAACTGTCCAAGTGACTTCCTTTGCTTCACCAGTGTTTCCAGCTTGGTCAACCTGGTAGATCGAGACGGTATGTGAGCCCTCGCTCAAGCCGCTCAACTCAAGTGGCGAGGTGCACGTCGTGGCAGTTGCTCCATCGACTGAACACTTGACTGTCGCTCCACCTTCTGAGGTGAAGGAGATTGATGCGGAGTCAGTCTTGACCCGACTCTTGGGCGCAGACGTAACATCGGGCTTCGCTGGGGCAGTGTTGTCTACCGACCACGTTGCTGTCGCGACTTCACCGTTGCGGCCGCCTGCTGTCACTTCGCGAACGGAGACGCTGTGGTCTCCCTCACTAAGGCCGGTCAGGTCGAGTGGTGAAGTGCAGACTTCGTAGGCACCCCGGTCAACCGAGCACTTGAATGTGCCTCCACCGGATTGGGCTGGGCCGAAGGTCAGGCTTGCCGATGTCGTCTGAGTTGCACCGGATGGAGCACCCGCAATGTCTGGGGCTGCGGGCAACGAACCTGTGTACTCCCAAGCCGTTGAAGCTGCGCTGCCGGTGTTGCCGGCCTGGTCAGTTTGCCTTACTCGGAAAGATGAGGAGTTCTCGGAGCTGACAGCCTCCGGTGATCGGCACGGGTACCAACTACCAGCAGTTGTTGAGCACTCGAAGCTGCCGCCGTCCTCACCAGTCCAAGCGATTGAGGACATGGCCTCGCCAGTCTTGGCGCCGGGTACCTTGGTGAGAGTCGGTGCTGCGGGAGCTGTCCTGTCAACCGTTGACTCAGCAGTGGACACGTCAGTACCCGGGCCCGCGTTTGAGGCTGCGTCAAGCACCGAGCCAGCCGCAAGAGTCAGCTTGACAGTGCCATCGGTGGCGCCAGAGCCTGCTGAGACTGTGACAGTCCAGTGCTTACCGCTTCCACTGACGGATGTGACAGTCCAGCCAGTTGCGGTACCGCCGACCGTCAAGTCGGCTGCAGTAAGGCCAGTTACAGCCTCTGAGAAGTCAAGTGCGTAGGTGAGCGAGGTGTTGTTTGTAATCCCACCCGTTTCCGTCGCGAAGCCGCCAGGTGCGGTGTGGTCAATCGTGACCTTGGCACCGGAGCCTGCTTCAACTGCCGCTGTCGGTGAGTTGTCACCCGTTGCCGACTGGCCAGCGTCCTTGGCAAGCTTGAGGCCAACGGTTCCGTCAGTTGTGGAGGTTCCCTTGAGAGTCACCGTGTAAGGGCCCGAGCCTGAACCACTGATTGAGTCGACTGCCCAGCCAGTGCTGGTGCCAGTGGCCTCAAAATCGGCAGCGGTAAGACCGGTGACATCGGTGTCGAAGGTGAGCGAGTAGGTAATCGAGTCTGAACTTGTTGGCGATGAGCTCATCGTCTTGAAGTCCTTGACCTTCGCTGGGCCGGATGCTGCGCGGAAGTAGACGATCGTCGGCGCGCTGACATTGGCGCCGCCGTCCACCTCGGAAACGCGGAGTTCGTACATGTAGCCCGTTGCACCGGGGTTTAGGTGCTGAAGGGCGTCGATTACCTTGTCGCAGTTGCCGTAAGCCGTCACCGAGTCTTCCGCATAGCGATTGCCGTCCCATCCAAGGGCGAGGACAGGGCCATAAAGGCTGCACCGGAGCGAAGAAAAGAAGCGGTAACCGGACGAGTCAGAACGCCCCCAGTATGTATTCGTCAGGTCAGACATTGCAACTTCGGCTGGCGTGATGTCGAAGCTGACACTTGACCCGTTGAAGGTTGGAAGTGAAGTTGACTGATATGGGGTTGAAGACCCATACTGGAATGGTCCGGTCTTCCAGGCCTCGCCGCTCTTGCCAGCCTGTGACGACGGCGTTGCGAAATTGACAGTGGGCTTCGCAGGCGCGTCAGCGTCAATTGTGAAGGTCGCTGTCTGCTCAGGGCCGTACCCAACAGTGTTCTTGCCGCGCGTGTGAAGTGTCCAAGTACCGGATGCCTTCTTGCTGAAGACATAGCGATAAGAGCTACCTGATCCAGCTGGGCCACTCTTGTTCGGGCATTCCGACCAAGTCAAGCTGCTGATGCCAGGGCCTTCCCACGCGCATTCGACCTTGTCAACAACCGCGCCGAACGTTTGGTTATTCGTTGAGTCGTTGTCTGTACTTACGGAGAGCTCGACACCGCCACCGAACTTATGAGTCGTCAGATCCGGGCATTCCAAACCGAACTCGCCTCGGTCACTAAAGGTCTGCCAAGAGTCGCAGTAGTTACCTGTGTACACGGAATCAAAATTCGTTTCCTTGAACACGACCCTCGGCTTCGAAGGCTTCGGCAACACGATGAACTCGTAGGAGCCACTTGCCAGTCCGTACTCCTGAAGCGGAGTCGCATAATTGAGAACTTCGTCCTCGGTGTAGTAGAAGAGCGTCCACCAGCCACCTGCGAGTTCGTCAGATGTAAACCCATCCGTGCAGTCGAAATAGCTGCTTGGGCTGGTTGCGGCTGACCCAGGCCAGAAGCTCCTCCGAGGCCTGATAGCGCACTTGACCTTCTGGAGTGATGTATCGGCGCCACCGTTGAGCGTGAAGCCGAAAGTCGGAGTTGAATCGTTTTCGGAACCTGTCTTCGGCGCCGCAAGAGGCTTGGTCGAGAGGGTTGCATTGAGCGGCGCGGTCTCGTCCACATTGAACTTGAAGGTTGAGCTCGGGCCAACGTTGCCAGCGGGATCAGTCGCACGGGCCTCGTAGGTGTAGAAGCTGCCGCTGCTGGTGAGCGTCGCCCATGCGGGTCGTGAGAATCCAGTGTATGAGGAGCATGGCGCCCAAGCTGCTCGAGCTGTGGCGGATGGTCCGCCAGTGACACTGCCCCCAGTCGGAACAGTCGAACGGCACTCCAGGGTTGCCCCGGACTCAGTCTTGAAGTCTGGGTCAAGTGTGGTCGAAGTTCCGCCTGCAGGGCTTGCGTGGACGTAACAGATGCCACCCTTCAATGCGGTCCTAAAGCCGGCATAGGTGGGGTTCAAAGGAGTTGGGCAGGCCATGGTTGGGGCGGCCGGGGCCGTCTTGTCCACAGTCCAGCTGTAAGTGGTTGGCGAGCCGACATTCCCCGCTGCGTCAGACTGACGAACTTGGAAAGAGTGAGCGCCTTCGGAAAGACCCGTGTAGGACTGGGTTGCGCCACCTGAGCAGGTTGTCCAAGGTCCACCGTCAAGCGAGCACTCAGTCATGTATGCGCCAGAGCTGTCGCGCTCAAGATCAGAATAGGCAAAGCCCAATGTGATGCTGTCGTTGTTGACTGATGCGCCCGATGGAGTCGCCCGATCAACGCGAGGCGCGATTGGGGCAACTGTGTCAACGGTGAACCCGACGACGGTATTGGAGCTGGACTGGCCAGCATGATCAATCTGATTAATCGTGACTCTGTGATAGCCGTCTGTGAGGCCGGTCAACGAGATCGGTGAGGTGCATGGCCCCGCCGGCTTTGTGTCAATTGCACAGGTGTAGGTGCTATCTGACTCGCCAGGCGCGAGCGTAATGCTCGTTGACGAGGACTTAATGAACCTGCCCGGACCGCTTGCTACGACTGGTGCGGCTGGTGGATCCCAGTCCATCGTCCAGTCAGTTCTGAGCCATGCACTGGCGTTGCCTGCGGCGTCAACCTGACGAATCGCGAAGTAGCTCGAGTTGTGATCGGGCCACTGGCTGTAAGTCATGCTTGCCCAGTTAGCGCCAGGGTCATCCTTGCGGTACGTGGTCAGAGCGCCATACCAGCCACTGTTGAGCGTGAATCCCTTGGACTTATCAAAGCCGCACGGGGCAAGTGACGGGAACGAGTTGATCCAAGCCTGGTTGTAGCCACCGGATTGGAAGCGGGATACATAGTTGTCCCAACGAATGGAACCTTGTCCCTCGACGTCGCACTGCCAGCTGGCGCCGTCTTCGAGCGAACCATTCCAGTTCAACTCAAAACGATAGTTGAAGAACGAAACGAACTGTGGAGCCTGCTTGACCCAGGTCGGGGCAGCCGGGGGAGTCAGGTCAACCGTGAAGGCGCGGGTTGTCTGAGCGCTCGCATTTCCCGCCTTGTCAACCTGCTTGATCTTGAGCGTGTGGCTGCCTTCGGTGACACCGGACAAGCTGACCGTGGACGTACCGCAATCGGCCCATGCACCATCGTCCAGTGAACATATGAACTTGCTGAAGTCGCTTGACTTGTTGCTCACACCCGGCGTCACCGTGGTGGAGTTGGACCATGTGGTGCCGCTTCCCGCCCAACCACCTTGAAGAGCTGGAGCCGGAGGCGCGGTGACATCAACAGTGAAGCCAATATACCGAGACATGTTTCCGGTCGAAGTCACCTGCTTAACCGTCAGGGCGTAGTCGCGTCCGTCGACAAGTGCCGTGCCGAGCAGGGAGGCATAGTTGACGGGGCTTGAGCAGGCCGAGTAGCTAGTGCCGCCGTTGGTGGAACAGCTAACAGTTGCTCCAGAAACCGTTGAGAACCCGATTGACGGGGTGAGCGTATTGGCGTAGCCGCCCGCGTTCAAAGTGGACGTGGAGCTATACGGCACGAGACCAGAAGTAATGTCCGGGAACGGCGGCTGTGCAGTTGTCCAGCTGGCGGTAATCGCGTCAGTGGTGAATCCGGCAACCGTCTGTTTTACAGAGAGAGTGTGACCACCGAGTGCTAATCCTGTGAGCGACTTGGGTGAGGTGCAGGCGCTGTAGGAGCCTCCGTCAACTGAACAAGTGAAGGAAGCGCCTGAATCGCCAGTGAAAGCGATGCTCTCGGATGTCTCGTAGCGATCGCCGCTGGGTGCCCCGCTGAAGGCAAGGTCGGTGGCGATGTATGAGATTGAGATCGAGCCGTTGGTATCAACGCCAGGTCCGCCCGTTGAGTTGAAGGTAACCGAGGTGAGGTCCGCGACAGTGGGAACTCCACTCCGGCCGTTCTGACCACCATTACCACCGTTGTCGCCGCCACCCGCTGACTGGCCTACACCGCCGCCGCCGCCGGAGCCGCCGCCGCCACCGTTGCCTGCACCAGCATTCGCGCCGTTACTGCCGT
>CAZZKI010000099.1:0-5298 GCA_964654785.1 uncultured Solirubrobacteraceae bacterium | reverse complement strand
TCTGGCTTGCCGAGATGATGCAGAAGCACCTTCCCGAAGGTGTGTTCAATGTCGTACTTGGCAAGGGCGATACTGGCGAGGCACTTGTTCGCCACAAGGACATCGCGATGGTCTCACTCACCGGTTCGGTACGCGCGGGCAAGGCGGTTGCTGCTGCGGCTTCGGACTCGCTTAAGCGAGTTCACCTTGAACTCGGCGGCAAGGCTCCGGTCGTTGTGTTTGATGACGCCGACCTTGCGGAGGCAGCGGAGATGATCGCCGGCACCGGCTACTTCAACGCTGGCCAAGACTGCACTGCCGCGACTCGGGTCCTTGCAGGTCCGGGTATCCACAACGATTTTGTTGAGGCTTTGGCCGAGCAGGCTAAGGGGACTGTCTTCGGAGATCCCCTCAATGCGGATACCTACATGGGTCCAGTGATCAGCGAGGTTCAGCGTGAGCGAGTTCAAGGCTTCATTGAGCGTGCCCCGTCGCATGCTGCGATTAACGCTGGCGGTAACGCCCCCGATGGTCCGGGCTACTTCTTTGAGCCAACAGTTGTGTCTGGGCTGAAGCAGGACGACGAGATGATCCAGAATGAGATCTTCGGCCCGGTCATCACGGTTCAGCAGTTCAGTGACGAAGCAGAGGCGATCGCTTGGGCTAACGGAGTTGACTACGGACTGGCGTCAAGCGTGTGGACCAAGGACCACGGCCGTGCGATGAGGATGTCCAAGGCGCTCGACTTCGGCTGCGTGTGGATCAACACTCACATCCCAATCGTCGCTGAGATGCCACACGGTGGCTTCAAGCAGTCTGGCTATGGCAAGGACCTTTCTATGTACGGCTTTGACGATTACACGCGCGTCAAGCACGTGATGAGCAACATTGAGGCTTAGCGCTAACCGAAACTAATGTGGCAAGGCGGCGCGACTATGACGCCACGCTTCTATCCTGAGAGGACCGATGGAGACACAAACCCAGCCAATCCCGGCAGTTCCCGGTTCATCGCCAGCTGCCTGCACCTCGTGCGGGGCGAAAGTCGAGGCAGGGCAGCGCTACTGCCTCTCATGTGGCGAGCCGATTAGCTCTGTTTCGGAGGCCGCTGTTACGACAGCCACCGTGGCTCCACAGCCTCGCGCCGGGGGAGTTACTCCAGGGGTTGCAGCTGCATGCGTTTGCTTGGCAGTCCTGTTCCTTGCAGTGGGAATTCTTGTTGGCCGCTTGTCCTTCGGGGATGCAGTCAACAACTCGGGAGGTGGCCAGCGGTCGTCGACTGTTCAGCAAAGTCAGAACGGCACCACTTTTAACGGTGGCGCACCCGCTCCCAATAACGGAGCCCCTTCCTCGGTTCCAACGCAGCCTCAGTCAGGTGGCACCACGATCCCTGGTAACACTGCTCCACAGACGACGCCAGCTCAGACTGTTCCTCAGCCGGGGAGTCCGACTCCGTAGCGATGGCTTGGTCTGAGCAAAAGTTCCTCAAGCAAGCCGGCAAGCAGAAGGCGGCAGCCTCATCAGCTGCGGCTGGGGGAGCAAATGGCTCGGGCGGAGTAAATGTCGCGGGGTTTGGAAGCCGTTCGCTCGGCAGCATGGCTGCGTCCTTCCTAGTTGGCGGCGTAATCATCGGCGCAGCATTCTCGCCGCCACCTGTTGACACGTTCGCAGCCAACTCTGGAAGCAACACTTACGCCCAGCAGGTCCCGGGTGGGGGCACGACAACTGTGCCTGGTGGCAGCACGATTGACCCGGGAACGAGTGGTTCAACAGGCGGCTTTGGCTCAGCGACGCCTTGGGACGGATCCTCTGGCTCATCTGGATTCCCCAGCTCTTTTGACACAGGAACCAACAGCTATGACGGTGGCAGCACTAACTACTACGGTGGAAGCAGTGGTAGCTCCGGCAGCAGCGGCAGCTCAAATAACACTGCTCCGGCCCCAAAGCCAGTTGTGCCGCCGCACATCGGCCATGTCTTCGTTGTCCTGATCCCGGGTTCGGGCACGCCAGAGCAGTTGGCAGCCCTTGCTCCGAAGCCGGTCGCGGCCAGCGCTAAGGGCAAGGCGGCGGCCACCTACACCTTGGGTGACCGTGGTTCGCTGTTCAAGAAGTTCCAGCACGTCAGCACCAACCCCGTCTACAACCGCATCGCGCTTCTCGGTGGGCAGGAGTCGAACGCGACGATCGCTGCCGGCTGTGACGAGATGGCTTGGGTCAAGGACGAGGCCTCTGGCAACGATGATGTGAAGGTCTCAGGTGGGGTTGTAAAGAAGGCCCTCGGCTGTGTGTTCCCCAAGGACAGCCGGATCAGCACGATTGCTGATGAGGAAATGACGCTTGACAGCCCTGATGGTTTTGCCGTCTACCACGACACTCCGTACCCGACCGGCTACTCCGATGCGAAGATCTGCACCGTCCCAGCGCAGAATGCGCCAGCGGTTGGTGCCGACCCGCTTACAGCCAATCTCAAGGACAACCCAGCGATTTGGTTTAAGTCACTCACCCACAGGTCCGACTGGTGCTGGGGGCAGGCGAACAAGCCAACTAAGCGTTTTGGAATCAACCGGCCGCTGGCGGCTCTCAAGGGCGACCTTGAGGGAACCCGCACGCCGTCTCTCAACTTCATCCTTCCCTCGCGCTGCGTGACCGATGACTCTGTGACCTGCCCTGACGGCAGCAAGGGCGACAAGTCAGCTCAGCTCAACAAATTCATAGGCACTGCGGTAGAGAAGACGATCCGAGCCTCCTCGACTTGGAAGGACTCACTGATCATCTACGCGTGGGACACGCCGCCAGCCACAGCAGGGAGAAGGGCACACACGAGCGCATGGGCAACAGCTCCCAGCGGCCTCCTGATGCAGTCGCCGTTCATCTCAAAGCCTGGCCGCTCGGTTAGCGATGTCGTCAACACTCTTGACTTGCTGAACACGATTCAAGCTCAGCTTGGGCTGGGAAGCCCTGTTGGCCTTGGCAGCCTTTCGACTGTTGACCTTGTGGCTGACAGCGGCGAGTTCCGGCAGGATCTCAACCCGCGCACAGTCAAGTAGACCGCTTCCTTCACAATCACTGCACATGGCACTGAACCCATTCAAGAGAAGTCCAAAGGTTGCGCAGGACCAGCCGATTCCGGTGGCCCCGACGATTCCGGCACCTGATGCGCCGGCGGCGCCACAAGTTGGAAACCCGGTGCCTGTAGCACCACCAACTGGAGTCCCTGTTCAAGCATCTGCGCCACAACCCAGCGCTGAAGCCGTGCCTCCACCAACGGCCGCCGAGCCCAAGAAGCGTCGGTTCCGTCGCAACCCCAATGGGGTCAGCAGCATCAAGAAGCAGCGCGACCAGCTTGCCGCGGACTTCGCAAAGGCTCAATATGACTTGGGCGGACTCGTCTACGAGATGGGGCTGCGCAAGGACTACAGAACAGATGTCCTTGACTCCCGAGTTGAGATTCTCCAGCGGATTGACGGGCAGCTGGCTGAGTCCGAGCGTGTCCTTCGACTCGATGAGGCAGGCGCTGCTGGCACTTGCCCGAGTTGCGGTGCGATGCACGCCCGCAACGCTGGCTTCTGCTGGCAGTGCGGCGGGCCGCTCGCTGGTGGGCCACCTGCGCCTGCGCCGGCAGTACCGCAGCCCGATCCTGCTGCTCCCGCACAGCAGGCGCCAAGCGTGCCGGTTCCTCCGGCAGCAATGGGTATTCCCCAGACGCCACCTGTAGTTCCGCCTCCGGGCACTCCACAAGTCTGATTTTCAGCTTCGCTGGCGCTGCTCAGTTCTGAAGAAGTTCCCTTTTTGCAGGGGAAACGGCTTTAACATTCTTTTCACCACTGCGTCACCGGTCTTTCACGACTGAACACATTTGCGGGCGTACCTTCCCGTTCGTGAATACCGCTGCAGTAGCCGCACAATCCCCCGAAGATCATCAAATCGTGTTGGGTCCGCTCGAGCTTCGGCTTGATGACCGCGAAGCTTTGGTCAATGGCGCTCGCGCCGCCTTGACAGTGCGAGAGTTTGAGGTGCTTGTCGCAATGGCCCAGCGCCCGGATCGGGTCATTACTCGCGAAGATGTTTACGGGCGAGTTTGGGGTGGCCGCATGCCCCACCGGGATCGCGCAGTTGATGTTCACGTCAAGCGAATTCGCTCCAAGCTCGCAGCTGTGGCCCCCGAGTGGGCCTTCGTCCACACTCACTTCGGCATTGGCTACCGGCTCGCTCCCGAGCCCCTCGCTCCGGAGGCAGGCCAATGACCGCTTGCTTTACCAACTCTTTCCCCTCCAGCCGCGGTTTTCACCCGAACATCACGGCTCCTTCACATTCCAACGTCGAATTCTGTGGATCCTCATGTCAGTCGGTTGGGGACCACCCATTTACCCGGCGCTCGATTAAACGAAACAGACCAAGGAGTAATTAACAACATGCTTCGCAATCGCCTCACAATCGTTGGCCTCGCAGCCGCGATCACAATGGCAGTGGCCCCAGCAGGTGCTTCGGCAGCTGCAGCCAAGATCACCATCAGCGGTTCAACCTCGGTAGCGCCGCTTACCGCCAAGCTCATTCCTGCCTACCTCAAGGGTCCGGGCAAGGGTAAGGCCAGCTTCACCCTTTACCAGGGTGGTTCCGACATCGGCGTCGCCGACGTTGCAGCAGGACGCGTCGTTCTCGGCGAGTCATCACGTGACGCAAAGGCAAGCGACCCAGGCGGACTTTCCTGGTTCAAGATTGCTCGCGACGCGATCTGCCTCGTAACCAACTCGTCAAATCCTGTTCCAAATCTGACTCAGGCTCAAGTTCAGGGCATCTTCTCCGGCTCAATTACGAACTGGAGCTCAATCCCAGGCTCAACCAAGACAGGTGCCATCAACGTTGTGGTCCGCACGGCAGCTTCGGGTACTCAGGATGCCTTCCAAAAGCTCTTCATGGGCACGTCGGTTGTTTCGAGCGGCGCTTCCCAGAAGGCTTCGAACGGCCTCATTCAGCAGACAGTTCAGTCTGACCCGAACGCCATCGGATACGTGTCCGAGGCATTCACCTCAGGAACCAACATCTCGAAGTACCAGAACGTAGCTTGCACACTTCGTAACGCAAAGACCAACGCTTACGCCGGTGTTCGTAACTTCTGGTACGTGACGCGTGGTGCTCCGACAGCTGCAACTGCTGCCTACATCAACTGGGTCCGCACTAACGCAACGGCGAAGGCCATCATCGCGGGCGGCTGGGTGCCACTGTCATAGATGAGCTTCCCCGACCGACAGTCGGAAGCTGCTGGCTTGGCGCCGGCAGCAAAGATGGAAAGGCGCGCCGAGCTCTCGCTCGGCGCGCTCTCGT
>CAZZKI010000098.1:0-5301 GCA_964654785.1 uncultured Solirubrobacteraceae bacterium | reverse complement strand
GCACCTGTGAAGAGTGGGTTCTCAAGAAGGTCGCCGACAACCTTGCCGATCGCTTCCTCGCCTTGGCGTTGGATGCGGTCCCTTATTCCAGCGTCGGTGGTTTCGTCAGTCATCTCGGCTCCTTCAAGGTTGCTCGTGGGCGTAGCCCGACGATACACCAGCGGCAATATGCCGCCCGAGCCTGCGACGCCAAACAGCGCCTGTGAAAATCCTGTTTACGGACGCCTGAAACGGCGGCCTGGCCCGTTCGCAGGTGTTACCTTTCACCTACGAAGGGCGGGGAGAGTCCTTCAACCACACTGATATGCAGAGCAACCGACCCAACAGGAATGGATTCAGCGCAGCATTGACTGCTGCCGCCGCCGTCTTGGTGTTCGCTGCCGCGCCCGCCTTTGCAACGACCTCGTCGTCGTCCTCGTCCTCATCAACGGAGACAACCACCTCCACGGAGACGACCACGACAACCACCACGACGACTACAACGACAACGACTCCTACGACGACTCCTCAGCCGAAGCCAAGGCCAACGCCGAAGCCAAAGGCCAAGAAGAAAAAGAAGAAGGTCAAGAAGAAGCCGAAGCCAGCGATTCTTGGCATTCCCGGCCTCACTCCTTTGGGTACACCCGGCGAGCTGATCGCTCAGTTCAACATTCCGCCGTTCCTGCTTCCGATCTACCAAGCAGCCGGCATTGAGTACGGAATTCCGTGGCAACTCCTCGCAGCCATCAACTCAATCGAGACCGACTACGGCCGCAATCTTTCTGTGTCGTCAGCAGGTGCGCTTGGCTGGATGCAGTTCATGCCTGGCACTTGGGACACCTACGGGGTTGACGCGAGCGGCGACGGCAAGGCAGACCCTTACAACCCTGCCGACGCGATCTTCGCCGCAGCCAAGTACCTGAAGGCATCAGGTGGCGCGTCCGACCTCAAAAAGGCCGTCTTCTCCTATAACCACGCTGATTGGTACGTCAACGATGTAATTCACCGCGCCCGCCTTCTGGCTGGCCTGCCCAATGACATCGTCGGTTCTCTCACTGGCCTCGCCGAGGCGATGTACCCAGTCACCGGCAAGGTCGCAGTTGCTCCCAATGACGCCAAGGACGGCTCCGCAACCTCAGTGACCATCTCCTCCAGCCCAGGCGCAAAGGTCACCGCTGTGGCTGACGGCACAGTGATCAAGCTTGGCCAGTCGAAGAAGCTTGGCCGCTACATCGTCCTCCGCGATGCCTTCGGCAACACCTACACCTACTCAGGCCTTGGCACAGTCGCCCGCCGTTTCGTCTCGCGTAAGGAGATCAAGGTAAGCGCCAAGGAGCTCTCCAAGGAGCTTCGCCTCAGCCTCCACGGAGAGATCACCAGCCCGAAGGCAGCCTCGAGTGACGGCAGTGCCCTCGGCGACTCTGGAGAGCGCCGCCGACTGTTTGCAAACCCTGCCCGCCCAAGTGCTTTCAAGCATGGTGGCGAGGAGCAGCTCTCTGAGGCTCAGGGCCCTTCAAACCTTTCTGACTGGTTCACGGTTCCGGTCAACATCAAGCGCAAGGACGCAGTCGTCAAGACACTCAAGGTCGGCAGCACAGTGATTGGCGGCACCATTCTTGGTGGCGTAACCGCACCGGTTGGAGCCGACAAGGGCACCATCAAGTTCCAGATCCAGCCCGCAGGCAAGAACTCCCCTGCGATTGATCCTCGCCCGATCATGAGCGGCTGGACTCTCCTTGCCAAGAGCACCCACCGAGGCGCTGGTTTGAGCCTTGCTGCCGCAGGTAACGCTCCGACAATCGGCCAGGTCCTCCTGATGGGCAAGAACGAGCTCGGGCGCCGTGTCCTCACCGACTCGAGGATCACCATCTACGACTGCGGCCGCGCCGACATCGAAGCTGGCGGAATTGACAGGCGAGTCTTGGCGAGCCTCATCTACCTCGCAGACAACGGGATGAACCCAACTGTCTCCTCCCTCCACTGTGGCCACCCTTACCTCTCGAAGTCCGGCAATGTGTCTGAGCACTCAGCTGGCGCAGCTGTTGACGTCGCTGCGATCAACGGAACCCCAATCCTCGGGCATCAGGGAGTTGGCTCAATCACCGACAAGGCAGTCCGCCTGCTGCTCGCTCTGCAAGGCGCGATGAAGCCGCACCAGATCATCACTCTGATGACCTACCCGGGCACCGACAACACAATGGCCCTTGCCGACCACGACGACCACATTCACCTTGGTTTCCACCCGGACGGCAGCACCCAGCTGCTCACCAACCCAGGTGTTGAAGCGAACGCTGGCCAATGGTCAGCTCTGGTTGACAGGCTGCTGAAGAACAGCAACCCCAAGGTCGCAGCTGGCCCATCGCAGTACGCCAAGAGTGGCAAGAGCCGCGACTGACGACCCTTCTGAGCGGATCTTCAAGTTCGTTCAGTTTGACTTTGCTGGCTCACTCGGGCTTCCAGTTGGCCGCTGGGTAGTTCGCATCGCTCCCGACGCTGAGACAACCCATGTCCTCGTAGTTGAGGAACTGCCTGGTGATAAGCCAACCCGTAAGCAACGGTCCATCAAGCAGCCTCCCGCACCGGGGACGCTCACGATCAGCCGCATCACAGTCATCAACGCTGTCGATGCCGATCTAGAGCGGGCAGAGCAAATCAAGGCGGCGATCAGCGTTATTGACCGTGCGCTCCACGCAAAGGCGCTCGCCGGTCGCGAAGACAACTCGCCACTCTCAACCCCACAGTGGGTTGGCATGCGCGTTGGGACTGGCACAGGCGAACAGGTTGCCCACAGCGACTGGCTCGAGGCCGAGGAGATCCCCCTGCCGGAGACTCACAAGGCGTCACGCCGCAAGGCTGAGCCAACCAAGGGCCGGTTCGCCGAGCTGCTAGGCGGTAAGGGGACTGAAGTTGAGCGCGCACAACTGGCCGAGGCCCCAGCGCACCTAAAGAAGCTGCGTGAGCTCTTAAGCCGGCGTCCTAACGACGCCAACTCGGGACCGGCCGATTAGAGATCAGTCAGCGACCTTCAACACGAGTTTGCCGGTGTTGCCACCCGCAAACAACATGTTGAGCGTCTCAGGCGCGTTCTCGAGGCCTTCAACGACAGTCTCTCGGCTCTGGAGCTTGCCCTCCGCGTACCACTCGCCAAGTTGCTTGACGGCTGCAGGCATCTGGCCGAAGTAGTCGAGGATCAAGAAGCCCTGAACCTTGAGGCGCTTGACGATCAGATTCCCGAAGTTCGGGAATGACTCTGACTCAGCTTCGTTGTAGCCGCTGATCAGTCCACAGATGGCTGCACGGCCGCCAATCTTCATGCGGTTGAAGACAGCCTCCATGATCTCGCCGCCAACATTCTCAAAGTTGCAGTCAACTCGATCCGGCGTGGCAGCCTTCAGCTGCTCAAGGAAGTCAGGTGCCTTGTAGTCAACTGCTGCGTCAAAGCCGAGCTCGTCAACCAGCCAGGCGCACTTTTCCGGACCGCCGGCAATGCCAACGACGCGAGCTCCGAGGATCTTGCAGATCTGGCCGGCAACGCTGCCCACAGCACCCGCAGCGGCTGAGATAACAACTGTCTCACCCGCTTGGACCTTGAGGACATCAGTAACCCCGAAGTAAGCGGTGAGGCCAGTCATGCCAAGGGCGCCAAGGAATGCGCTGTCGGGAACGCCAAGGTCGCCTGGCAGCGGAGTCAGCGGCATTGAGTCCGACGCCACGACGTAGTCCTGCCAGCCGGTGAACCCGTTTACAAGCTGGCCAACTTCGTAGTTGGGGTTCTTCGACTCAACAACGCGCCCTACGCCACCGGCGCGCATTACCTCTCCGATCTGAACTGGCGGCAGGTAGCCGGGTTGGTCTGTCATCCAAACGCGGTTGGTTGGGTCAAGAGAGATGTAGGTGGTGCGGATCAGCGCCTCGCCGTCCTGAATCTCGGGCACTGCTTCTTCAACAAGGTCGAAGTCAGAGTTTTTTACAAGCCCTTCCGGGCGGGTCTTCAGCAGCAGGCGGCGATTGACTTCTGACATGGGTCTCTCCTAGTTGAGTGCAGCGGGTGGCAGGAGCCTACCTACGCGGCTTCAACTGCTGCCAACAGAGCCTCAAGGTCCTCAACGACATCACCGTCGAATCGGAAGTCGGCGACGGAGTCCACAGGGGTAGGCCCTTGGGTGAAGATCGCTATCCGGCCACCCGCCTGCTTGGTCATGATCGGCAAGCCGGCAGCGGGCTGAACCTCCAGCGAAGAGCCAATGCAGATGATCACATCGGCCATCGTTGCCAGCTCTACTGCTTTGCGAAGTGGCTTCTCAGGCAGCATCTCGCCGAACAGAACAACACCGGGGCGGATCATCTCTCCACAGAGGCAGCGCGGAATTCCGTCGGATGAAGTGGCGGCAAGCTCCCGGACTTCGTCCAGCTCAGCTGGTGCTCCGCAGCCAACACAGAACGACGTCTGAATGGAGCCATGTAGTTCGACGAGGTCCTGTGTACCAGCAGCGAAGTGCAGGCGGTCAACATTCTGCGTGATGACGCCATTGATGCGCCCGCTGCGCTCCAGTTCAACAAGGACTTCATGCGCGCGGTTGGGCTTGATGCCACCGAGGCTCGCAAAGCGCTCTGCGTAGAACGCCCAGAATGTCTCTGGCTCGTCACGCAACACATCAATGTGGGCGACGGCCATTGGGTTCACATTCGCCCACATGCCAGTCCCCGGACTGCGAAAGTCTGGGATGCCGGACGGGGTTGAGATCCCTGCGCCAGTCAGCACGGCAACTGAGTTGGCCTCGCGGATTCGCTCTGCCAGTTCCTCCATCGTGCCGCTCACGAGCCGAGGACCTCATTTCTGATCCGTTCAATCGCGACTCCAAGGGAGTCGAGGCGCGGCCCGAGCTCCTCTGCAAGACGCTGCCGCTCTGCTTCACCCTCGGGCGTGATGGCGTAGAACCGGCGTGACCTGCGCTCTGGGTGCTCCCACGAACCTTCCAGCAGTCCGTCGGCCTCAAGTGTCCTAAGCAGTGGGTACATCGTGTTGGGGTTTGCAGCTACAACTCCCCCGGTCAGCTCGGCAACCCTGTCAATCAGCTGGTTTCCGTACGAAGGGCCAGCCGAGACTTCATGCAGCACCAGAAGTGACAGCAGGCCAGCTTTGCGGAGTTCACCAACAAGAGGATCTGCCCCGCCTGGGCCGGCCTTGCGGGCCTTGCCAGAAGGCTCCTGAGCGGACTGGTCAGCGGCGACTGCTGCCGCTGCGGCCTTGCGTGCGTTTGCCGATCTCTCAGCCATTGGTTGGATCCTACGGGGCCTGAGACGCACTGCGGCCCCGGGCTC
>CAZZKI010000097.1:0-5355 GCA_964654785.1 uncultured Solirubrobacteraceae bacterium | reverse complement strand
GAGCACCGCCTCGACACGGCGGGGGTCGCTGGTTCGAGCCCAGCATCGCCCACTTCGTAGCGGCTGAAGTCCAGCGTCGTTAAGAAGGTCTGATTCGCCCTCGGGCAATCAGACAGTTTCGAACTCTGTATCCGCTTCCAAACGGACAGGTTTTCCAGTGACGGGTTCGCCGGAATCGATCCACGCAAGCAGCTTCTGGTCGGAGGTTCCCCGCAGAGCTCGCCGCCCGTCTGGCAGTAGAGCAGTGAGCAGGCCGAGAGCAGGGCTTCCATCCCTGTCATAGATCACGGTTGCGGTTTCAGCTGTGGCATTTCCGAGTCCCGCTCCAGTGGCCACTTCTCGTGCTGGTGGTGCCTCATCAGTCTTGATCTGGCCGTCAAATGGCGCGGTCGGTGGTTCGGCGCCGTAGATTCCGACTCCGTTCTTGGTGAGGTACCAGCCGACAGCGGTGACCATTCCCTGCCCGCCAGTTCGTCTGAGTTCGGCGACAGTTGCGGAGATTGATTGAAGGACGTATCCATTGCCCGGGCCGCCTGCGAATGCAAGCCCACCGGTTTGGGTCAGGTCTCGTTGATCAGTTTCCAGATCAATTCCGATCTCTGCGCACGCGATCTCGACAGCGGATGGGAAACATGAGTAGATGTCGAGAGTGTTGAGCGCATCGGTGGTGGTTTCCGCCTGCCCAAGCGCGTCACATGCAGCTCGGCCGATCGCCGGGCTGCGAGACAGATCGTCACGCTCTGAGAAGTTCCAAGGCTCGGTGGCGTGGGCCGATCCGTGAATGTAGACCCGCTTGGTCTGTTCAATGCCTAGCTCGTCTGCGAGCGCGTTGGAGACGAGAATCACGGCAGCAGCCTGATCGGTTTGGATGTTGGCGTTCATGGCCTTTGTGTAGGGCAGGCTGACCATTCGGTTCGCGTCGCTCGGGGTGGCGATCTGGTCTGCGGTCAGGCCGGTAGGGCCCCAAGAGTGGGGGTTCCGTGCTGCGACCTCTGAGAAGTGAGCTTGAAGCTTGCCAAGGCGCTCGCTCAGCTCCTCTCGGCTTTCTCCGTGCTTGGCCCAGAGCGCATGTTCGAACAGGGGATAGACCATGATCGGGGCCACGAAGCCAACTGCCATCTCGGCCTCTGAGTTCCCCCAGCGGTCAACTCCAAATACCTCGTGTGGCTCTGAGTCAGGTTGGTTGTCGTTCCAGCCTGAGTCGGTGCCGGCACGGTCGTGCTGTGCCCAGGTTTTCATCGCTTCGCCGCCAACAACCGCGACCGCATTCAACTCTCCCGCCGCAATGCGACCCGCGAGCTCGCCGATGACAGCTTGCGGCGTATCGCCCCCATTGCACGTGTGCATCCTCTGGGCGGGTGAAATCCCTAGGTGTTCGCTGATCAAACGAGCCGGGTCATGGTGGTCAGCAGAGATGTACTTAACGACGCAGAGTGCGTCGAGTCTTTCGAGCAAACGGCGGCCAACCCCGCTGTCTGCAGCGGCGAGCTCAAGGGCTTCGGAGAACATGGCCACTGGTCCCGGGCAACTCGACTTCCAAGTCCTTTGAGCTGCGCCCGCGATCAGCGGTTCGGTTGGTTGAGCTTTACGTGTTGGCATCCGAGGCAGAGCCTAAGTGGATTCAAGGTCAAACGATTCCTCGCCCCGGCATGCGTACAGTGGATGGACACCATGGCGACAGAAGAAGGGTTCATCGACAAAGTTCTTGACCGAGCAATTGCTCCCGGCTTCAGTCGGGTGGGGTGGGAACTGCGCAGTCGAGGCTTTGGCCCAATCCCGGACGCAACCGGTCGGGAAATTGTCATTACTGGAGCAAGCACCGGCCTGGGTAGGTCTGCAGCGAGGATGCTCGCAGCGGCTGGCGCGTCGGTAACGATGGTTTCGCGGAGCCGCGAGCGGGCGGCAGACGCGATCGAAGAGGTGACAGCTTCCTCAACTGGGGGAGATGTGCGATTCGAAGAGGCAGATATGTCCGACCTGGCTTCTGTTCGGGAACTGGCTGGCCGTTTGGCGGGAATCCACCACAAGACTGATGCACTGATCCTGAACGCTGGCGTCCTACTTCATGAACGGCGGGTCACTAAAGATGGGATTGAACTCGCCTGGGCCACCAACGTGGTGGGCCAATTCCTTTTGGAGCAACTCCTCCTCGACAACCTTGAAGCGGCTCGGGGGCGGGTCGTGATGGTGACCTCCGGCGGGGCGTACAGCGAGAAGCTGGCTCTCCCGGATGTTGACCTTGAGGGCGAGACCTACGACGGGCCAGCTGTATACGCCCGTACGAAGAGGGCTCAGATTGCCCTTGCGGAACTTCAGTCAGAGGAGCTCTCAGACCGTGGGATAACAGTGCACGCTGTTCACCCCGGCTGGGCAGACACGCCCGGTGTTCAGTCCTCACTACCGACCTTCAGGAAGTTCACGAAACCGTTCCTCCGGACTGCAGACCAAGGTGCTGACTCGATCGCGTGGCTGGCCGTTGCAGACGAGCCGCAATCGATTCCGGGACTGCTTTGGCATGATCGTGCCCCTCGGCCTCGGAATCGGATTCCGGGACAGCGTGAAACTGCATCGGAGCGCCACGAATTGGAGCAGGAATTGCGAAGGCTTTCTGGCCTGACGAGCGAACAGCCGCGGCGCAGTTAGCATCCCTTCCATGACAAAGGTCACGCTTCCCGACGGGAAGGAACTTCAACTCGATGATGGTGCGACTGGGGCGGACGCTGCAGCGGCAATTGGCCCGGGGCTAGCCAAGGCAGCTTTGGCGATCGAGGCTGATGGCGAAGTACTTGACCTTGCGCGCGAGCTTCCGGACGGGGCAAACATTTCGATCATCACTGAGAAGAGCGATGAGGCTCTTGACTTGATCCGCCATGACGCGGCTCACGTTCTCGCGACTGCTGTGATCTCGCTCTATCCGGGCACAAAGGTTTCGATTGGGCCGGCAATTGAGAATGGTTTCTATTACGACTTTGAGTTCCCGGAGGGTGTGACTATTTCCGAGAACGATCTCCCAGCGATCGAAAAGCGGATGAAGGAGCACATCAAGGCTGCCGAGCAGTTTGAGCGGTCTGACATTTCAGTTGAAGAGGCGCTTGAACGTTTCCGTGGGCTCGGCGAGGACTACAAGGTCGAGTTGATCGAGGACCTGATCAAGAATGAAGGCGCGACCACTGTGTCCCTTTACCGGAACGGGGACTTCGTTGACCTTTGTCGCGGGCCGCATGCGCCTGCCACAGACCGCATTAAGGCAGTCGCTCTTCAGTCTGTAGCGGGCGCCTACTGGCGAGGTGACAGCAGCAGGACGATGCTTACCCGGATTTACGGGACGGCGTTCCTTTCGAAGAAGGACCTAGAGGAGCACCTTGAGCTTCTGGAGCAAGCGAAGGCAAGGGATCACAGGAAACTCGGCCGCGAGCTGGGGCTGTTCAGATTCAGCGAAGTGTCTCCGGGTTCGGCGTTCTGGCTGCCTAAGGGAACCCGTCTTTTCAACGAATTGGTTTCGCTAAGCCGAGAGATGGGTGAGCCCCGCGGGTACACAGAGGTCAAGACCCCGCTCCTCTACGACTCAGAGCTTTGGAAGACCTCCGGTCACTGGGACAAATACCGCGAAAACATGTTCCTGACTGAGACTGAGGACAGGTCAATGGGGGTCAAGCCCATGAACTGTCCTGGTCATGCACATCTATTCGGGTCTCAGCAATGGTCTTACCGAGATCTTCCTGTTCGCTATTCCGAGCCAGGGCTGCTGCACCGGAACGAGCCCTCGGGCACCCTTCACGGTCTTCTCCGCGTGCGTCACTTCTGCCAAGACGATGCGCACATCTTCTGCAGTGATGAGCAAGTTCAAGAAGAGGTAGCAGGCTGCTTGGAGTTCGCTTTTGCCACCTACAGGATGTTTGGGCTGGAGGCCAAGCTTGAGCTTTCGACGAGGCCAGAGCAGCGAGTAGGCGACGACGAGCTTTGGGACAGGGCCGAGGGTGCGCTCAAGACTGCGCTAGACAACGGGGGCTGGGACTACACAGTCAACGAGGGAGACGGCGCCTTCTACGGGCCGAAGATTGACCTTCACATAACCGACTCGCTGGGGCGGTCCTGGCAGCTCGGAACTGTCCAGCTCGACTACTCGATGCCAGAGCGCTTCGACCTTTCCTACACCGGCGCTGACAATGCTGAACATCGCCCTGTGATGATCCACAGGGCGCTGATGGGCTCGTATGAGCGGTTCATTGGAATCCTGCTTGAGCACTCTGCTGGTGACCTCCCGTTCTGGCTTGCGCCAGTTCAGGTTCAGGTCCTTTCAGTGGCAGACCGGCATGCCGATCATGCGGAGGGAGTGGCGGCACAGCTTCGGGCTCATGGCCTTCGTGCAGAGGCAGACGCTAGAAGCGAGTCAATAGGCCGAAGGATCCGCGAAGCAGAGCTAGCAAAGACTCCTGTGATGCTGGTTGTCGGTGACCGCGAGATTGAGACCGGCGAGGTCTCCGTTCGTGAACGTGGATCCGGTGACGAGGGCAGCGAATCTGTTGACGCACTCGCAGCTCGCCTTGTTGCAAAGGCGAACGATCGATCCGCGTGATGCCCGGTCGCTGTTATGCTCAAAGAGTTGAAGCACCAGACTCAAGAAATGCAAGCATCCGAGTGACCTCAGGTCAGCACGCCTAGTGGCTGTCCCGAAGAGGTTTGACCGCCGCCTCCCAGAGCGCGACGACACTCGGATCAACGAGCGTATTCGTGTACCCGAAGTCCGCCTGATTGGTCCTGACGGAGAGCAGGTCGGAGTCCTCAAGACTCCAGATGCCCTCGCGTTCGCCCAAGACCATGACTTGGACCTGGTTGAAGTTGCTCCGGACTCGAAGCCTCCTGTCTGCCGTGTACTCGACTACTCGAAGTACAAGTACGAGCAGGCGCAGAAGCTGAAGGCCGCCCGCAAGCATCAGCAGACCATCGTTGTCCGCGAGATCAAGTTCCGCCCGAAGATCGCTCAGCATGACTACGACACCAAGGTGGGGCACGTCACCCGATTCCTCCGCCATAAGGACAAGGTCAAGATCACGATCATGTTCCGTGGCCGCGAGATGGCCCACCCTGACAGAGGGCGTGATCTCCTCAACCGGATCGCTGAAGAACTCCATGAGCTCGCAGTCGTTGAGCAGTCACCACTTCAAGACGGTCGCAACATGACGATGATGCTCGCCCCTTCGAAGGGCCTACTGGCCGAGCTTGCAAATGCTGATCGAAGCCCTAAGGAAGAGGCTCCGAAGAGCGATGCCAAGGTTGCAGAACCGGTCGAATCTGCACCAGAGGCTGCAACCGAAGAGCCGGTTGCGTCCGATTCTGATTGACTAGAGGCCACTG
>CAZZKI010000096.1:0-5369 GCA_964654785.1 uncultured Solirubrobacteraceae bacterium | reverse complement strand
GCAAACGAAAGCCTTGCGAATGAGAACTCACGCCGGCTGATCACTCTTGTTGCCCTGCTTGCATCCGGTTTGGCCTTAGGGATAGCCCTGCGGAGTTGGAGGCGCCTCGCAGTGCCCCTTGTGGCGACTCTGCTCGCAACAGGCTGGGCAAGCCTTGCACTTTGGGTTCTTGGAGTTGAGCTGAACCCTCTGTCTGCAGCTCTTGGTGCCCTCGTCATCGCCATCGGTACCGAGTTCGCTGTGTTGCTCTCTGAACGACAGAGAGCGGAGGCAGAAGCCACAGAGGACGTTGAGGAGTCATTGGGGCGCGCCTTTGGGACAACTGGTCGCGCCATCGCGATCTCGGGGGTCACAGTGGTCGCTGGTTTCGGCGTGCTGATCTTGAGCGATATTCGGATCCTGAGCGACTTTGGCCTTGCCACAGTTATTGACCTCGCAGTCGCACTTCTGGCGGTGGCCCTGATCGTGCCTGCGATGGTGCGAGTGCTCGAAGCGCGGCGGGTTGAGAAGTCTTGAAAGGTGCCTCCGGAATAATCGGCGCGGTCGCCCTGCTTGCGATGGCGGCAGTGGCAATCGTTTCGACCTCGGGTCATAAGGGAACTGGCGCCAAAGGGCCGCCTGTAGGAGAGCAGCTACCGCCGTTTGCAGCGCCACTCGCCATCTCGGCCTTGAACGGAGATGTCAACGTGACCCCGGACGCTTGTGATGTGAAGCTTGTTGGCGCCTTCGTGTCCTGTGACGCGCAGGCAAAGGGCCCTGTGGTTCTTGGATTTGTCACCGTTGAGGACAAGGAGTGCGCGAAGCTCCAGCCATCGCTCGGCGCTCTCGCAAAGGCTCAGCCCGGAGCCCAAGTGGTGCTCGTCGGCCTGCGGGGTGAGCGAAAGGCCTTGGTGAAGCTTGCAGCCACACAGCCTGCCGTAACGACGATTTGGGACCGCAGCGGGACTCTCGCGAATCGCTACGGCATTGCGGTATGCCCAACTGTGGTGGTTGCCCAGAAGGGTGGGGTCGTAACAGGCAGCCTGATCGGCGCTGACTCAAACGACCCTGCCTGGCTTCAGGATCAGGTGAATCAACTCCTCAAAGCTGCCAACTGACAATGGCTGGCGAGGGCATCACAACCGGTTCGGTCGCGTCAGAGATAGCAGCCGAATTCCCCGGAATTGGGTTGCTCTCATGCGGCTGCCCTGCAGCTAAGTCAAGCGCGGTGGGGGTAGTTCAAGAGCTTGAGCTTCTCGCCCAGCGAATGAACGGCCCGAAAGCCGTTCATCTGCCTGCAGAGCCCGTCGCAGCGGCGTACCGCGCCTTGAGGGTCGGGCTTGGCATGGAGGCAGACAGCGGGGCTGGAACAGTTGAGGCATTGGCCCGAAGGCGACTGGTCGAAGGTGGATTTAGACCTGAAGGGCAGCCAGCTGACGCTGCCACCATTGCCACTCTTGAGACAGGGGTTCCAATCCAGATTCTGGCGGCTGGGCCGGGAGCAATCCAGATGGGGATTGACCCAACCAACGGTGCAGTCTCAATCCTTCGTGGTGATGTTCCCGTCGCTGTTCTGTTTGCCGAGCCGGAAGGGGAGGCAGCGCCGAACAGGAAGGCAACCGAAGTTCAACTGGTCGCTGTTATTGCCCCTGGGGTACTGCCGGAAGTTGTGGAGCTTGCGCTCGACCGAACACGCTCGCTCTGTCAACACTGAGGCAAGAGAACCTTCGCCATTGGCGGAAGCCGGTGGTACTCTCGGCGGTGAAGTGACTCTTACTGCGATTGACACCAGAGGGCGATCACCGCTCGTCACAGCGCCAGCCGATGAGGCAGCTGCGCGCAAGGCTCTTCGGGCACAGATCGCACGGTTGGAGGCCGAAACGAGCGCCCTTGTGGCAGAGGCGTTCCCTGTGGCCCTGGAGCTGCCAGCAATTGGCGGCCGTAGCCCCCGAATCTTGAGTCTTGCTGAGCTAGAGGCACGGCGGGATGCAATGGCAAACCGGCTCGAAGACGGCCGTGCCCTGCTTACCGCGCATCGCGCAGCAGAGCAGGAAGCCAGAGGCTTGGTCGAACGGATGCTCGCCGACCCGAAGGCGTACAAGTGGCTGCGCGTCTCACGCGATGAAGCAGGCCTTGACGGCTGCGGCCACTGGCACGTTCGGCCCCGCTTGGGACTGATTGGCATGCTTGCCGGGTGGTGGCATGTGAAGATCTCCTCCGGGTGCCCATAGCTTTGCTACAGCGGCAAGCGCCGCGTTCAATCTTCTGGATGAGGCCTGCTCATGGGTAAGAGGTCACGCCGTCGTGCGGGCGCGCCCACAGCGCTCCCTGATAAGCCTGTCCAAGAGGCGGCTACTCGTAAGCCTTCAAAGCAAGCAGCCAAGGACGGGCCGCCACCCCCACCATGGGCGCCACTGCCGCTGACGGAGATCTCCGTTGCTCTAGGCCTTGCTCTGCTGGTCGTGGGCTTCCTCACCGGTGGGCAGACGGGCATGGTGATTCTCATTGTCGGCCTGGTTCTCGGTTCACTGGCCGGCTTTGAACAATCCTTCCGTGAGCATCGCAGCGGCTACAAGTCTCACGCTGCCGTTTTGGCTGCGCTTCCGGCAGCGATCACCGTTGGCCTGCTTGCTTGGCTGGGCGTGAACCGGAACCTTGTGCCGTTCATCGCCATAGCTGTGGGCATTGGCTGCTGGTTGCCGATTCGGGCAGAGTGGCTGCGGCGAACAGGCGGAGGCAGCGGCAAGTAGCCGCAGCCCTGACTGCCGTCTCTAGACAGACTTAAGCGAAGGCTCTGAGCGAAGGCGCTCAGCAAGCTCCACGCGCTGGCGCTCAGTGAGCGTGCCAACTGTGCGGGTTTCGGAGATCCGGCTCTTGGCGAGGAAGCGGCGGCAACGGGTTACCCCCCAGCGGCGCTGGCAGGCGAGGAGGTCGGCGACGGTCATGCTCTCGACTTCCCAAGTGTTGTCAAGGAGCACTTGGGCGACCTCAGTCTCGCCGGCTGCGATGTTGCGCTTGAGGGAGGCACGGGCGAGGCGAACTCGGTTGGCACGGGCGAGTGCGACGAGGTGCTGCGGCTCCGAAGATGCTGCTGCGGCTTTGCGAGTGGTGGCGCTCATTCTCAGTATTCCTCCCTAGTTGGCGGCTCACGGTAACCCCGGGGGCGTAGGGCATCAGAACCTTGAGGCGACGGGGGTCGCCCATGACGATTTTCTTGAGATAGATCCCTTCCTGCCCTCCCTGCGGCAGGTGGGGGATAAGGCTTTGCAACCTAGGTCAAACCTAGGGGGCTGACAAGGGTCGCGAATGTGAAATATCTGCTCGCAGCGGCTATTTCGTGAGTGCGAAGGCTCGCGAATAGATGCGAAGTAGTGTCAAGCCGAAGGAAGAGGCCCGTGTTCAGCCTCAAAGGACTTCTTCACGGTCTCAAAAGCGTCGAGCGCACGACTCAAGGAAGCTTCGTCATGGGTTGCCATGACGCTTGTGCGGAGCAATGCCCCGCCAGGCGGAACAGCAGGGTGGATCGCCACATTGACGAACACTCCTGCGTCGTAGAGCGCCTTCCAGAGCAGTACTGCCTTCCAGTCGTCCTCAACCAAGACTGGGACTACTGGGGTGACTATGTCCCCCTCGCTGCGAATCACGCGGAAGCCAAGGCTGCTCAGCCCGTCAGAAAGGACACGGGCGTTGTCTAGAAGCTTCTTGAAGAGCTCACGACCCTCATCTGAATCGATCACTTCGAGCGCCGCTTTCGTTGCGCCTACTGCTGCCGGCACTCCCGACGCGGTGAAGATGTACGACCGGCTGGATACGCGCAAGTAGTCCACAACCTCCGCCGACCCGGCGATGAAGCCGCCGCAGGAAGCGAATGACTTGGAGAAGGTGCCCATTCGGAGGTCAACCTTGTCCTCAATCCCGAACATCTCGCAGGCGCCACGGCCATTGGCACCAAGGACGCCAACGCTGTGGGCCTCGTCAACCATGAAGCGGGCGCCATGGGCCTTGGCAAGCTCAGCGATCTCCGGAAGCGGGCCAACATCGCCCTCCATGGAGTAGAGGCCTTCCGCAACGACAAGAACACCGCCGCCGTCGCTTGCTGCCCTGTCGAGCTGGCGCTCCAGCTTGTCCACTTGGTTGTGACGGAAGGGGCGCAGCTTTGCCTTGCTCAAAATGATTCCGTCAAGAATCGAAGCGTGGGCGGCTGAGTCAACGACAACTGTGTCCTTGACATCCAGGATCGTGCCCAGGGCGCCCATGTTTGCCTGGTGGCCAGTCGTGAAGACGATCGCATCTTCAGTGCCCATCCAACGGGCAAGGTGCTCCTCAAGCTCAACATGCAGCGGTGTGGTGCCGTTGAGAAGGCGAGAACCCGTGAGGCCGGTGCCATAGGCGTCTAGCGCCCTCTGTGCGCCCTCAACGACTCGTGGGTCGCCCGTGAGGCCCAAGTAGTTGTTCGAGCCGAGCATCACCCGTTCAGCGCCTTCCATCTCAACAATTGGCGCTGCGGGGGACTCAACAAGGCGGAAATAGGGGAGGAGGTCAGCCTCGCGGGCAGCGCGGAGTTGCTCCTCGCGCTCGTGGCCTCGGACTTTGGAGAAAAGATCGACTGTTGTCGGCATCGGTGACTAGGGTGCCTCCCGTGTCGGTCGTGATCACACCTGCCAAGACGAAGCGGGAGATGAAGGAGTTCATTGAGTTCCCCTACGACCTCTATCGTAACGAGCCGCTCTGGGTGCCTCCACTCCGGTTCGAACGCAAGCAAGTCCTTGACAGGAAGAAGAACCCGTTCTTCAACCATGCGGAGATCGAGTACTTCGTAGCTCGCCGCGACGGCCGCGTCGTTGGGCGGATCAGCGCCCACATCGACCACAAGTTCAACGAGTACCAGAACAACCGCTGGGGCCTGTTCGGCTTCTACGAATGTGAAGACGACCAAGAGGCCTCAGACGCGCTCATCAACGCATCCCGCGAATGGCTCAAAGAACGAGGCTGTGACCGCGCCACAGGGCCAATGAGCTTCAGCACCAATGAGGAATGCGGAGTCCTGGTCAGCGGGTTTGACTTGCCGCCGTCAATCCTCACCGATTGGACAATGCCCTACTACCCGAAGCTGCTTGAAGGCTCTGGCCTGCACAAGGTGATTGACCTCAACATGTGGAGCCTTCATGTAAAGGACCGCAGCGCAGTTCACCCATCAATCTTCCAGGTCGCAGATGAGGTGGAGTCCAAGCACGGAATCATCGTGCGGCCAATGAACCCGCGGAATCTGAAGGTGGAGATCCCAGCCTTTGTTGAGCTCTACAACGAAGCGTGGAAGCGCAACTGGGCCTTCGTCCCAATCGAGATGGACCAGGCGCAGCACATGGCCAAGAACTTGAAGCCAGTGCTCG
>CAZZKI010000095.1:0-5463 GCA_964654785.1 uncultured Solirubrobacteraceae bacterium | reverse complement strand
GACTTGGCAGCGATCGCCATCCACTTATTGAACTCAGCCTTGCTGAGTCCGGTATCGGCAACGGTTGCTACGTCACTCGATGGCACTCCGCCGCAAGCTGCGAGGAATACGGATGCGATGATGGTCAGGGACAGGGCTGAATACTTCGTTACACGGTTCATAGGCGAAGGAGCCTAGCGGAACTGAGGACGGTCGTCCGTAAGTCGAAACCGGAAGTTCACGACTGGGGTTGCTCTGAGCCGGCAACCGCGGCTCCAGCAGCTGCCGCAGCGATGGCATCCGCGAGGTTGACGAGCGCCTCATACCGGTCCTGAGGCTCGTCCTCAACCGGGATGGTCACGGTGCCAGCGCCGGATCTCCAAGCCGCATCCTCCATCCGTGACCTCAAGTCAGCTGCCGCCTCGTCAGAGAGCTCAAGTCCCCCCACAGTCATCTTGCCTTGCCTGAGTGAGACATCGGAGGCTCCTGCCAGAGCCAACTTGATCCGCGCCTTCTGTACACCCAGCAGCCGCTCAACTGGCTCTGGCACTGGACCAAAGCGATCCTCAAGTTCAGAGCGGAGGTCTTCAACATCAGCCAGTTCCGAAGCTGATGCGACGCGACGATGAATATCGATCTTGGCCTTCTCAAAGGCAACGTATTCCTCTGGCACCCAAGCGTCCACGTTGACCTCAACCCGGACCGGGCTGAGCAGACTTTCAGAATCCCCTTCAAGTTCCGCGACGGCTTCATCAAGCATCTTCATGTAGAGCTCAAACCCGAGAGCTTGTACATGGCCAGACTGCTCGGGACCGAGAAGGTTTCCAGCCCCGCGAATCTCAAGATCACGCATCGCAACCTTGAATCCGGACCCGAGCTCAGTGTGGTCTGACAGCGCAGCAAGGCGCTGCGCTGCCTCGTGCGTCAGGGCCGAGGCTGACGGGTAGAAGAGATAGGCGTTGGCTCGCTCGGTTCCACGGCCGACGCGACCGCGGATTTGGTAGAGCTGACTGAGGCCGAAGAGGTCGGCCCTGTCCACAATCAAAGTGTTGGCATCTGGGATGTCAAGGCCAGCTTCGATGATGCTGGTGCACACGAGGACATCAGCCTCACCGCGCACGAAGCGCAGCATCCGCTCTTCCAAATCCGACTCGTCGAGGCCGCCGTGAGCAGTCTCAATCCGAGCTTTTGGAACGAGGCTTGCTAGCTGACTGGCTGTCGCGTCGATTGACTCAATCCTGTTGTGGAGGAAGAAGGCCTTGCCGTTGCGCCCAAGTTCCCTCTCAAGCGCGATACGGACAAGCTCTTCGTCGTATTCGCCAACGTAGGTCCTCACAGGCCGGCGGCCCTCCGGTGGAGTCTCAATGACGCTGATGTCTCTGATTCCAGCCAGCGACATCTGCAAGGTTCTCGGGATTGGAGTAGCGCTCATCGCAAGGACATCCGTACGTAGCTTGATCTGCCGCAGCAGTTCCTTCTGTTTAACCCCAAACCTCTGCTCCTCGTCAACGATCAGCAAGCCAAGGTCCTTGGGCTTGATGTCCCGGCCAAGGAGGCGATGGGTGCCAACAAGAACATCAATTTTGCCCTCGTTGAACCTTTCAACGATTTCCTTCTGCTCCGCTGGCGACCGAAAGCGGCTGACATGGTCAACGATCAAGGGGTAGTCAGAGAACCGCTCGGAGAATGAGCCGAAGTGCTGTTGGGCGAGGATCGTCGTTGGCACCAACACCAGGACTTGGCGGCCGTCAAGCGCACATTTGAAAGCAGCCCGCATCGCCACTTCAGTCTTGCCGTAGCCGACATCACCACAGATCAGCCGGTCCATTGGCTCTGCCTCTTCCATATCCCCCTTGACTGCCTCAATCGCATCGAGCTGGTCAGGCGTCTCACGGTGCGGGAAGGCCTCCTCAAACCGCCGTTGCTCCTCACCGTCAGGCGAGAAGGCATGACCCTTGCGCCGTCGGCGCTCGGCATAGAGGTTTAGGAGCTCACCAGCAAGGCGGTCGGCAGCTGCGCGGGCCTTGCTTTTGACCCGCTCCCAAGCGTTCCCGCCAAGTTTGGAGAGGGTGAGGCCGTCAGCGTCGGAGCCCACATGGCGCGTGATCTTCGCCAGCTGGTCAACCGGCATGAAGACCTTGTCCCCGCCTTGGAACTCAAGTTCGAGGTAGTCCCGTGTGACGCCAGCGACAGTCTTGGTGTCAAAGCCATTGAACTTCGACACTCCATGGTCCTCGTGGACCACAGTGTCGCCAGCTCGAAGGTCAGTGAACGACTTGAGGATTCCCTGACCGTGTTGGGACTTCGACCGCTTCGGCCTCCTCCTGACCAGCTGGTCTGCAGGAATAGCGGCGAGCTTCAAACCTGGTGAGACGAAGCCTTCCCAGAGGGCAGCCGCGGCGAAAGTAACGCTCGGCGCGTCCAAGTCAAGGTCCTCGATCTTGGTGAGGCTCGTGCGTACAAGGTTTAGAGCCGCCCGCTCTCCGTCGCCCTTGCGAGGGAACGCGACTAGGACGGTGTAGCCGTCACGTGTGAGGCGTTCAAGCTCAGGCTCAGCTTCCTTGAGGCTGCGGGCAACTGTTGCTGGCGCTCCTCCACGCCAGGCAATCGCCTGCCCGGAATCATGGATTGACAAAGCCGCTGTTGAACGGCTGGCCAGCTCTGCCTCAAGTGCGGCAGGGCTCATGTTCAGAACTCCAGCCTCCTCCTCCCCGAGGGTTGCTTCGACATCCGCCCACCAATCTTCAAGAGCAGGAGCAACATCTTCAGCAGCAGCGATCACGACCCGTGCTGCCGGCGCGAGGTCCAGCGGGTCCCGGTAACGGTCCACTGGCAACAACTCGCTAATCGGCTGGCGGTCCTCAGGTTCCTCGAGGGCCGCGTATTCAGCAGCCTCGCGAAGGTCAAGTGTCAGTTCGGCCGCGGGCGAGATGAAGACGGTGTCGACCTCGCCCAGTGACCGCTGAGTGAAGGTTGAGAACCAGCGCAGAGATTCAACCTCGTCATCCCAGAGGTCAACACGAATTGCGTGCTCGGCCGTGGCCGGGTAGATGTCCACGATGCCGCCGCGGACAGCAAAATGTCCTCGCTCAGATACCTGCTCAACACGCTCGTAACCGCAATCAACAAGCACTGGCAGCATCGAGTCAAGGTCAAACTTGCCGCCCTTCTCAATCGCAAAGCCATGTGGGCGAAGCTCGGCCTCCGGGACTCTCTCAGCGAGTGCCACTGCGCTGGCTACTACGACCGGAGCGCCCCCGTCCAACTGAGCCAGAGCGTCAAGCGCACCGAGGCGAAGGCCCACAAGGTGCGATGGAGGCGCTAGATGGGATCCGCCCGAGATACCACGAGTTGGATAGAGCAAGACCTCACGGGGGGCTAGCCAAGCACTGAGGTCTTCAGCGAGCCTGCGGGCCCCGGCGTCATCGCCGGCCACCACCAATGTCGGTTCATCGCTGGCTTCCGCTGCAAGTGCAGCAATAACGAACGGACGCATGCCGGAGGAAACGAAAGCCTCCCCACCAGTCTGAAGAAGCTCAGTCAACGAGCCCTCTGAATCCGCTCGCTTGAGCAGCGCTGAGATCTCCTCAGCGACGACCGAGGGGGCCTTTCCTATCGGTTCGCTGGGGTTCACTGGGCGTCGCCGAGGATCAAACGCTCAGCCACATCAGCAGCAGCGTGAATCAGCCCCTCAACCTCGCTAGAAGACTGCTGCCACTTGCCAAGGACATAGGCGCTGACGATGTTGGGGTCGGTGGAGTCCGGGCGCCCAACTCCAATCCTGACTCGGTGGAACTCAGGCCCTCCCGCCTCTGCGGAGATTGACTTCAAGCCATTGTGGCCGGCAAGCCCGCCGCCGAGACGCTCACGGACATCCCCGAAAGGCAGGTCAATCTCGTCGTGGAGCACGAGCACCCGATCAAGAGGAACGCCATACGCGCCTCGAGCTGGGCCGACAGCCTCGCCAGACTTGTTCATGAAGGTCTGCGGAAGCAGGACGGCCACTCGCGGCCCGCCTGGCCCGGTGCGACCTTCCGTTAGGAGAGAGTTGAACTTCGTCTTCGCTTTGGGCAGTTGCCAACGCTGTGCCAGAAGGTCAGCGACCTCAAAACCAGCGTTGTGTGGGGTCCCTGCGTAGCGAGTGCCCGGGTTCCCAAGGCCGACTACCAACCAGTCGGCTGGTGCTGCCGGACCTCGGCCGCGCGATCCGCGCAGCCGCACGGCTTACTCTCCGTCGCCGTCGCCGTCGCTGTCGGAAGCTGCCTCTTCTGCTGCTTCCTCGGCTGCTTCGCCACCGCTCTCCTCGCCAACGACCTCGGTCTCGGATTCCTCGGCGTCGCGCTCGACCTGCATTGCAAGGCGAGATGCGGCAAGAGTCGCGACAACACCCTCAGCGTCATCAACAATTTCGATGCCCTCAGGGGCAGCGAGGTCTGAGACGTGGAGAGAATCACCAATCTCCATCGCCGATGCGTCAACCTCAATGCTCTCGGGAATTTCGGTTGGGAGGCATTCGACTGTGACTTCACGAATGATCTGCTCGAGCAGGCCACCGAAGCGAATGCCCGGTGAGGACTCTGCGCCGACAACATGAACTGCGACGAGAGCTTGAACCTTCTTCTTGAGGTCCACGCGAATCAAGTCAACGTGAGTTGTGCGGCCGGAAACTGGATGGCGCTGCTGCTCACGAACCAGTACTGGCTCGGCCTTACCGTCAAGGCTGAGGTCAATCAGTGCGCTCTGCGCTGCAAGAGCGGCTCGAAGGTCGCGCTCGTTGACCGAGAGCGAAACAGGATCGCTTCCACCGCCGTAAACAACGCCAGGGACTAGCCCTTCAGCGCGGAGGCGACGGGCTGTGCGTGAGCCGTCGGCTTCGCGGGATGTTGCTTCAAGAACTGGTGTGTCAGATGCCATTGGATCCGTGAGGTTAGCGATTCGGGCCGGTCAGGGAAGTTCTCGCAACAAAAGGGGGCCGCCTAAGCGACCCCCGAGAACTTCTTCGAGCGGCCTCGCGGCCGATTGCAAACTGGGTCAGGAGACCCTGATGGTCGCCTTCATGATTGCTGCGTGAGGCTGGCAGATGTACCTGAAGGTGCCAGCTGAGGTGAACCTAACTGTGTAGCTGCCGCCTGACTTCGCGCTGCCAGACCGAGCACTTGAGCTGCGGTAGACGTTGTGAGGTCCGCCCGACCAAACCCACCTGACTGAGTCGCCCTTCTTGATTGAAAGAGAGACGTTTGAGCCAAAGGTCCAGTTAACAGTCCTGGTTGTCGCAGCACCCGTGGGAGCTGCAAGCGCTCCGAAGACGGCGATGGTTGCAATAAAGGCAGTGATGCGGCGCATTGTTGTTGGGTTCCTCCCCCACATTTCGAATTACAGCGTTTGGGAAACTTTACAGGTCCCGATTTAAGTTCTGGCAAAGAATCGCAGGTTGGCGCGTCCGGCGCGCCAGTTCACACGATCAGGTTTACAACGCCCGGGCAT
>CAZZKI010000094.1:0-5516 GCA_964654785.1 uncultured Solirubrobacteraceae bacterium | reverse complement strand
GACCAACTTTTGGATGCGACCTGGAGCAGTGAGCAAGCCCTGGCGGACTACGCGCGTGACCCGCAGTGGGAAGCAATCAACTCCGAACTTGAGAGGGTAAATCAATTCAAGTCATTGCCACAGAACATGTACGACGAGGCATGGGCGACCTTCATCTATGGTGCGAACGGAATCGCCACATCTCACATCGGTCCAATGCAGTCGGCTGCCCTCGATGTCGAAGGTGTCTCCGTCCTTCCATGGCATCGGGACATCGCGACGGCAAGAGACGCATATTTGGATCACATCAGTACGTGGCTTGATGCAGCGTCACTGACGGCCGCCCGGACGCCCGAACAGAAGAGATTCCCAGGCCTAAAAGAAAACCTAGATGCTCAGATCACGTCAACCTGGGTCACTGCGGAGAGGCGATACCGCGATGTCAGCTTCCTTTGGATGCCTGCGGAGATTGCCCAGCGAATCGATGTGATCTTCTCCGATCTGGGTCAATAGTGGGCAAGCGCCCCCACGTGGGCCACGTATCCTGACCATATGGGGGAACCGGTCGCGCGGTTTTGGGTTCGCTGGTGGATCGGTTTCGGGATTGTCGCTGCCCTATTCGGCGTCACGGCAGTAGTGGCCAGGACTGCGGGCTGGGTCGGTGCACTGATCCCAATCGTGGGCTTCGTCGCCTGGACTCTTGATTCGTTCCTGAGCTACCGCCAGGCAAGTGATGTCCTGCCAAGGAGATTATCTTTCGTATGGGCGCGGCTCGTGCCCGCTGTAGGGCTAGTTGCATGGCTACTAGGACTCGGGCCGATCGTTTTCAGGACCGTTGCACGCAATTCGGTCTATCAAGCCGTGCTAAGCACTGCCTTCCTGCTCTGGTTTGCGCTTCTCATCATCGGCGGCGGCGTCGTGATCGCCTTTTGGATAGCGCGCGTGGCCAGAGACAAAGGCCGCAGCTACACGGCATGGTTCTGGCTCGGCCTGCTGTTTCCCATTATTTCCTGGATTATCGTTGCCACGATGTCGTCGAGCCTGGAGTCACAGGTACCTGCCGGAGACGCAACTTCCGCAACGAAAAATTGTCCTTACTGTGGCGAAGAGATCCTGGATGTGGCGATCAAGTGCAAGCACTGCGGCGAGTTTCTCAATGCGACCGCGCCCGGCTTTCCCGACACTTTTCCAGGAGGCGACTAGCAAGTGGAACCTCTGTTGATGCCCTTGATACCGAGAGAGAGGTAGGCAGTTGTGGGTGTCTTACTGGTCGCGCTGAAGGACGACTCCGAATCCTTCTATGCCAACTGGAAGCTTTGGGGCATGCTTGCGGACTTGCTGACGGAGTTGGAATGCGACGTAAGCCAGCTCAGCTTCTTCAATGACAGCGGAGAGGTTCCTGCGGGTTTAGCGGCCTCTTGGGGAGAAGCGATATTGGCCAACCTTGATCGCATTCGCGTGGAAAAGCACATCGTGACCCAGGGCTTTCTTCGAGGTAGTGACGAAGTGGACCTTCGAGTTGAAGGCACCTCAACTCCAGTCGTCATTGGCGCGCGCGCTCGTGGACGCGAAATGGCTCGACGCTTGCTCGACAACGCTGACCGGAATATGGACGAGGTCTTCCCATCGGAGGGAGAGGTCCTGGACGATGTGCCCGAAGTGAAGCCTCTCATGGAATGTCCCGAGGAATTGGCGATCGTGACGAAGTTCGGCAACTTTTGCATCGCCTCTGAGGGGTTTACCCAGGGCTAGGCAAGCGTCATCCGATTGGATCCGGGGTGCTCAACTGGCGCCTGGCGCTACATGGCGGCGACGGCCATCATTTCATCGATGGTTCCGTCAAACTCGAGGTCTAGTGACTGCACTGTGTGAAGATCCGGTTTGCGCCCGTGAACTTCCCGCTCAAGTGTCGATGCCGCGTATGCGAGAGCGGCCTCGTAGCTAAGGTTTTGGATGACGTCGTTCTCGTCGTTGTCACGAAACGGTGGAGGCTTCAGGAGATTTGGCCACGGGGTGGAGCCCCAGTCCTGTCGGGGCGCAATGGGAGGGTCAGTAGTTGGGGGAATGCTGACGATTGCCTGTATCTGGCGGGTTTCTGATGATGGCTTGTCGCTTGGGTCCTTGAGCCAGCGCCGCAGGTTAGGGGAAACGGTAGCCCGGTGCGTGGCCCAGAAATGTCGGATGATGTCTTCGCCGCGGAACGTAAAGCGCATGTTGCACATGTAGTGCTGGAGCGCGAACATGCTTCTGACGGTGCTCATTGCGGACTGGTCCACGAGTGGTCGGCCGTAGAGTCGTGCAGTCTGCGTAATGGAGTCGATCGTGGGATTCCCATAGATGAATTGCCCTACGTTGGGTAGTACTCCCGCGGGGCCGCATAGCCGTTCCACGGCTCTGAGATCAGGCTCGCCGCTGGCGGCCTTTCGAACATGGGCCGACTTGTCACGCTTGAGTCGATCCCTTGTCTCAGTCCGAGCCTTCGGATTCATGCCTACCGCCAGGCGAACTCCAAGGCTTGGGTTCGTGGACAGTTGATCGAGGACAGCTGCTGACGTTCTAGGGTGGCCAGCGAGAGCTAGAGGATCAGACTTCGTGAGGACTGATACGACCTCGTCATAGCGCGATCCCAGGTATGGGAGTAGCAGCACTAACGTCCGTGGTGTCCATTCCATGATTGAACTCACCGGCATCCCCCGTTTGCTAGTCGTCTATCGACATTCGGTCGCTGGATGACCAGCCTAAGCTGTCCGTGCGATCGAGTGAGCGACTTTCACCGCGACGGACAGCTGCCTTCCTCTGCGCTTGCGCGGTATGCATGGCGCGCATTCACCTGTGACAGGCTTCGTCACGCAGTAACCCTTTGGAATGCAGGAACCGGCAATTTCGACACTGCCTCCCGGCACCGGGCCTCAGGTCTCAGGTCGTATCCGATGGTAGTTGTCATCTGCTTGTGCCCAACGATTCTTGAGACCAGAGCAAGGTCGTATCCAAGATCCAAGAGCGTCGATACAGCAAAGCGCCGCAAATCATGCGGAGTCAATGCGCCGATTCCTGCTAGATCCGCATACGCGCGCAAGATCTTCCACATTTGATGAGGACTCAAGCGTCGGTCCGTTAGCGGCTCACAGGATCGAGTCAGCGGATGAAAGAGTGGACCCGAATGCGATCCCCGAAAGCCGATCCAGTCCTTCAGTGCTACTACGGCATTGGGATGCAGCCATGCGTGCCGCTCTGCGCCGTTCTTCGTGACCTTGAGAGTTACTCGGCGCTTCAAGAGGTCAACGTCATCGAGCTCAAGGTTCGCGATCTCATTGCGACGAGCTCCAGTCGAGGCGAGAATCAAGAGTAGAGCGAGATCCCGGGCAACCTTCACCGCCTTGGAGCCCTTCGTGATCGCATTTGCAAGGTGCTCAAGCTCTTGAGGAGTGAGACTTCGGCCCACTCGTTCTCTGCTAGCCCTTCGAATTCGGGTGTCGAACGAGACCGCAGACCGGTATTGCTCGGCTGTCAGCAGGCCAGCGCGGAAATAGCAGCGCAGGATGCTCTTGAGGGCCGCGGCGTCCTTCTTCGCCGTTCTTGCAGAGAACGAATCTCGCACGGGTAGCCAGACACTCTCGGCAAGGTCCTCACTGACCAGCCAGTGCCAGGGGAATGAGCGCACAGGCAGTGATTCGCCAGAGAAGGCCGCCACAAGCCTCTGGAGTGAGCCCATCATGGTTCGGCGAGACTCGGCATTCGGGTAGGAGCGGTCGAACAGCGCCCAGGCATACGAAACCGAGGCCAGAAATGCTGCGTCATTGTCATCTGAGACGAGGCTTAGGTGTCTGGTTTCCATCTACGCCACTTCCTCATCGGCATTCGTTAGAGCAGGTATCGGAAGCGAGTCGACTGCCAGTGCCTGGAGATCTTCACCGCATCTGTCGTAGGCGAGAGTCGAATTGAGACTGCGATGATTCAGTAAGCGCATCACAACTGACGGATCATGAGACCGTAGCAAGGTCGTTGCCACCGTCCGGCGAAAATCATGCGGGGTCACTGACTTGATACCGGCGGCATGAGTGGCCCGGCGCAGAAGGTTCCTAACGACCTGGAAAGTCATGTGTGACCCAAACTGATTCTTGCGGGCCAGGAACAGAGGCCCCTGGCTCTCTCCGCGCTGAACGAGCCAGGCAGTCAAGTAGGGAACTAGCCCCGCTGCGATCGGAACCCGATGCGGACATCCATTCTTCGTGTGTTTGAGCGTCAGCCAGCCACCTTGAAGATCCGCGTCATCGAGCGTGAGTTGCAGCACCTCAGAGATGCGCATTCCCGTGGTGGCGAGAACGGCCACGATTGCCTGATCTCGGGTCGTGCGCCAAGAGTCCCGATCTTCCAGCGCCGACATGATCATCTCTAGTTCTTCGGACGGGATCGCTCGACCCACGGGAGCACGTTGAAAGGTCTCCAGCGGGATCCGATCTAACAGCCTTTCAGCCCTTCTTGCGGTGATCAGTCCCGCCTTCCGGCAATTGTGGATCACCGTGCGCAAGGCCGCCCTGTATGAGTTTCGAGAAGCAGGCTGGTACTCACCGGCCCTGAGACCGGTCTCAAAGCGCTCAAGATCCGACAACTCCAGCAGGTGCCACTGATAGGCATAGATGGTGCTCCATTCAATGTAACCCTCGCGTCCCACAATGAGGCGGTAGCAAGTAGCAAGGCGGTGCCTATGGTTTCGGACGTTGGCCGGCCCCTTCGCTGAATCATTGACAAACCGTCGGATTGGATGGGCCTCGAAGTCCAAACTAAGGATTTCCTTAGCGCCTTGATCGCCATCCAACTCATGCTGCTCGGCAGCCTGTTTCTGCACCGTCCGTTCCATTTGGACCCGCAAGCGGGCCAATGCCGTGTTCTGATTCGGCTTATCGTCAAGGCACTCCTCGCTCGCGCGTTGGGCGCCGAAACCACTCACGTCATTCATTATGAACTCCCATTCGATCACTTGTAACCCGACGAAATTGGGAAACGGGAATAGCGGTTCCCGTGCCCAATACGTCCTCGGTTGAGGACAGTGACGACAGTCCGGTTCTGAACGGGATACGCAAGCAGCCGTTGATTACAGAGATGAAGAATTTGATCGAGGTGCGTTGCCTCGTCGAAAGGTGGCATCGAGGAGTGCGGCCAAAACTGTCGCACTTGCCCAGGACGACCCCGCGATGGCTCTGGCCAGCGTCGCTTCACTCATTCCATAGGCGATGGCCAGTTCCCGGACTGAGATCCGTTCGCCGCGTCGCTTTGCCCGGTATGCGCGGGCAACGTGATGCTGCATGAGGGCTACTCTCTGCGCCTCGCGGCTCCCTCCGGGGGGCACTTGGATGCGAACGGCTGCTCGACCGAAGTCCTGAGGCCTCGTGATGTAGTCACGCGGTCGGCATTTGAGCCTGGAGTCAAGCCTGCTGCGTTTCGTTCCAGCCGTAGACATGGCCCCGACGGTGCGGGGGACACCGCCGGGGCCATTCGCCTAACGCGTGGGGGAGGGCGCTAGGCCGCTTGTTGGTCCA
>CAZZKI010000093.1:0-5579 GCA_964654785.1 uncultured Solirubrobacteraceae bacterium | reverse complement strand
AGGGCTACAAGTTCAAGCACATCGTTGACGACCGCTCAAAGGAGCAGTTCAACATCGTCAAGCGTCAGCTCAAGCGGGACGACGTGGACAAAGTCATCAATGCTTGCGACGCCGGCCGTGAGGGCGAGTTGATCTTCGCGCTCTGTTACCACCAAGCCAAGTGTGAGCTACCCGTGGAACGCCTCTGGCTTGCATCAATGACGAAGACCGCGATCGAGGACGGGTTCCAGCACCTTCGTCCTGGCACCGACCTTGTGCCGCTCGAGGACGCAGCCCGTGCCCGCCAGGAGGCCGATTGGATCGTCGGTATGAACGCGACTCGTGCCGCAACCATCCGCCTGCGGACCTCGTTTGACGGCGCAGTCTCGCTTGGTCGCGTTCAGACGCCGACGCTGGCCATCCTTGCTCGCCGCGAGGAGGAGATTGCAGCTCACATCCCCGAGCCGTACTGGCAGGTCACAAGCCGGTTCCAAACCTCCGCTGGTGAGGTCTACGACGGTCTCCTCGTTGCTGAAGGTGGTGACAGACTTCCTGAGGAGAAACTCGCAACCGATGTTGTCGCCGCAGTTGAAGGCGGCACGGGAACGATCATCCGTCTTGAGACTCGTGAGCGGCGTGACAAGGCCCCGCTGCTGTTCGACCTCACATCGCTCCAGCGTGAGGCAAGCAGTCGCTTTGGGTTCACTGCCCGTCGGACACTCTCAGCTGCGCAGAAGCTGTATGAGGCCCATAAGGCACTCTCTTACCCAAGGACAAACTCCCGCTACCTGACGAGTGACATGGTCCCCGAGATCAAGGAGATCGCAGAGGTTGTCGGTCGCACATCAAGCGAATACGCACAGCCCGCCAAGTTCGTTATGGACTTGAAGGACCTGCCGCTTGGCAAGGTCGTCAACAACGAGAAGGTCGGCGACCACCACGCCATCATCCCGACCAACAACGAAGTTCACCCGATCGCGAAGTTCAGCGAGGACGAGCGCAAGATCTACGACCTTGTCGCACGCCGATTCCTTGCCGTGTTCCACCCTGAGTCTGTGGCCGAGAACACAACCCTTGAGACTGAAGTTGCCGGTAACCGATTCCGCACCCGAGGCCGAGTCCTTACGGTCCCGGGCTGGCGTGGGGTTGACGGCGACAGCCGCTCCGACGAGCTCTTGCCCAAGCTTGAGGAGGGCGAGCAGGTTGGCGTGATGAACGTCGAGAGCGAGCGCAAGGAAACGAAGCCGCCAAACCGCTACTCAGACGGCAAGTTGCTTGAAGCGATGGAGACTGCCGGCAAGGAAGTTGATGACGAAGAAGCCCGCGAGGCGATGAAGGAGTCCGGTATCGGCACTCCGGCAACTCGTGCTGGAATCATTGAGACGTTGATAGCCCGAGGCTATGTCGAGCGTGACGGCCGAGCTCTCGTCTGCACGGAGAAGGGCGTAAACGTGATCCGACTGCTCGGGGACCACCCGCTCACATCGCCAGCTCTCACCGGCACCTGGGAGGCCCGTCTCGAAAAGATTGCCAAGGGTGAGGAGCAGAAGGACGCGTTCATTGGCGACATTGCTGGCTTCGCCAAGGAGACGGTCGCGATGCTCGACGAAAAGCTCGACGGCGTCCGCATCCCACGCGCGAACCTCGGCCCATGCCCAGTCTGTGGCGCCGACATCATGGAGAACCGCAAGGGCTACTCCTGTTGGGCCAAGGACGATCCTGGCTGCGGCTTCGTGATCTGGAAGGCCAAGGCAGGCAAGACGATGAACGCAACAATCGTGCGTGAGCTGATCCGCACTGGACGGACTGAGAAGCAAGTCACCGGGTTCCGAAGCCGTGCCGGCAAGTCGTTCCGAGCCAAGCTTGCCTTGTGGCAGAACGAGGAAGGTCGTTGGCGCGTTGAGTTCAACGAACCGTGGGCGAAGGAGGGCTACAAGCCACCGGACGCAGCCGAGGAAGACACTGGTGGCGAATCAGCAGCAGTGAGCGGCGCAGCAACTGCCACTGTCAAAAAGGCGCCTGCAAAGAAGAAGCCCGCGGCCAAAAAGAAGGCCCCTGCGAAGAAGAAGCCAGCAGCCAAGAAGCCGGCTGCTGAAGACTCAGCCGAGTAGCACCCGTCAGATCCGCCGCCCACGCGGCGACCATCTTCGGGATGCCTCTTGAACTTGTAACTGGCCCAGCTAACGCTTCCAAGGCTGGAGTTGTGCTTGGACGCTTCCGTGAGGAGGCTGAAAGCGGAAGCGCTCCAGTCCTTGTCGTCCCGACTACGGCTGACCGAGATGCCTATGAGGCTGAGCTCTTGGAGGCAGGTGCCCTGATCGGCGGAAGAGTCCTCACTTGGGAAAGGTTCGTTCGTGATCTGGCTCGCAGGTCGGGAGTTGAAGGCCGCGTCATTGGCCCAATCCGGCGAAGGCTGATCGTCCGCGAACTCGTCGCCGATGCGATTGACGAGAAGAGGCTGGACAGGCTCGCTGGTTCCGCTGCCTCACCTGGGTTCCCCGACGCCCTTGAGCGTTTGCTCCTTGAACACTCGCGCGGGCTAATGGATGACGACCGCCTTTTCAGTCACCTCGCGGACAGTGATGTTGATCGGGCCAAGGAGACAATGGGTTTGGTCCGTGCCTACTTCCAACGGCTCCACGAGGAACAGATCCTCGACCGTGACCTGCAGGCGCGAAGGGCGCTTGACCGCCTTGAGGCCGACCCGAGCCATTGGAACGGTGAGCCAGTCCTGTTCTACGGATTCTCCGACCTGACAGCAGTCCAGGCCGGTGCGATAGCCGCCCTTTCCAAGACGTCCTCTGTTGTGGTGTCGCTACCGACTGAAGAGACTCGCAAGGTGGGGGTGGCTGACCTCGCAGTTGAACGCCTCAAGTTGTCAGCTGGAAGCGAAATCGCATTTCACGATCAGCCGCCGGTGAACGACGAGGGGACCCTCAGCCAACTTTCATCTGGTCTTTTCGCCCAACAACCCGGAAGTTCAATCCCCAACGATGGCTCGCTCAGCGTCGGTTTCGGCTCAGGGGCCCGCGCAACCGCAGAGCTGGCGGCATCTTTCGTGCTCAGGTTCCTCGAGGAGGGGATGGAGGCGAACCAGATTGCTGTCGTCCGCCCACATGGCGATTGGGATGCGCTGTTGGAGGCAATCCTTCGCGACGCTGGGGTTGAAGTCGCCCGGCCTGAGTCGTCGGTGCTCGCCGCAACAACGCTTGGCCGGTCCTTGATCGCGCTGTGCAGAGTCGCCCTTCAGCCCGAGTCGGCGACTGCTGACGACGCGCTCGTATGGATGCGACTGGCTGCAGGTTCCGGAAGCAGCCTTGAGGTTGACGCGATCGAGGCTGACGTTCGCAAGTTTGGGATCTCCGCGGCAAAGGAGGCAATCGCCAAGTGGCAGGCGCGTGGCTTCCCGCTTGACAGGCTTCGGGCTCTTGAGTCGGCCAACAACCCGAAGGCGTACGCCGATGCTCTGACGACTGCCGCTGACCAACTCATGAAGGCAAACCTGACGAGACGTGGCGCTCAACTGGAACGAGACAGTTTATTTGACGCAAATGTTGTCTCGTCGGTCGCGAAGGCTTCGGCTGACCTTGGTGATCTCGCAAGCGCCAAGCGGGCTGATTTGATGATCGAAGAGCTTGGCGCTCTCAATGTGGACGTAGACACTGGTGCACCGCGTCCAGGCGCGGTTCAATTCACCGATCCTTCGTCAATCAGGGCGAGGAGCTTCGATGCTGTGGTGGTCCTCGGGATGGAGCAAGGTCTCTTTCCGGCGGCTTCGTCTCCGGACGCATTCCTCGCTGACGCGCCAGCTGACTCGCTCGGCAGAGCGGCGCTCGCAGGTGACGAGGACTCGAGGGCGACCAGCTCAGCGCGTCGTCAGGAGGCTGGCGAGCGTGAGCGCTTCGTGGCCTGCTTCGCTCGTGCCCGAAAGCATGTCGCTCTTGTCGGGCGCAACAAAGACGATGGCGGGTCTGCGATAGCGGCGTCGCCGTTCCTTGAAGAGGCAATGAGACTCGTTGGTATGGAGTCGAGCGAAGCGACAGAGCGCCTTGCTGGCTCTCTTTCCCCGATCGGAGCCGGCTCGCAGGATCGCTCACACCTCCGTTTGGAAGCAGCGCGAGCTGGAATGACAGTCCCCGCCAAGTTGCCCCCATACCTTGACGAGGCAGCCCAAGCTGCGATCGCCTCCCAAGAGGACAAGGTGATCTCGCCGAGCAGGATTGAGCAGTACTGCCAGTGCCCACTCAGCTGGGTTGGGCAGAACTTGCTGAAGCCGGACGAGTTGGCCCCTGAGCCCGAACCAACCTTCAGGGGGACGACAGTCCACCTTGCTCTTCAACGGGCAGTGGGAGTCGCCATCGAGAGGAACAACGGCGTGGTTGACGAGTCAATCCTTGACGATGCACGCAAGGCCATTCGCGCCGCCATTGAGGAGCGGCGTGTTGATGCTGCTCGCACACTTGCGGCAGAGGTGGCGCTGGAGAGGGCAGAGCTCCTCTCAATGGAATGGCTTGCCAAGGAGGCTGGTCGTGACTGGACTCCCAACGCGCAGAAGCTCGAGTTTGCGTTTGGTCGCGAGGACGAGGAGACGAAGGAGCTCAACCCTTCTCTGAAGCTGGCCGAGGGGATTGAGATCCGTGGAACAGTGGACCGCATTGATGTCGTGGAACGAGACGGCAAGAAGCTCGTTTATGTGCGCGACTACAAGAGCGGCAACGCCGATTACCCAGCTTCCAAGTGGGCTGAGATGCGGATCGTTCAAGCCCCGATCTATCTGATGGCAGCCCTTGAGCTGGTAGGAGAAGAAGCCAAGCCGGCTGCTGCGTTCTATGACTCAGTGCGCAACCTCAGCCTTGCTGGGGGGATCGTGGAAGGAGTCCCTGGTGCGACGGTTGACGGGCCAGAGCTGATCTCGGCTGAGGAGCTGAACGAGTACATCGAAGAGGCCAAGGTCCGAGTGATCACCGCAGTGCAAGGAATGCGCGATGGAAACCTCGGCCCAGACCCTGAGCATTGCTCTGGTGGTCAAGGTCGCGGCTGCAAGTACCCATGGCTTTGCAGAGCAGGCCGATGAGCGGCAAGGCCAACTGGACAGATGAGCAGGCCGCGGCGATTGAAGCTCGCCACGGTGAGGCTGTTGTCGTCGCCGGAGCTGGCAGCGGCAAGACGGGAGTCCTCGCGGAGTGCGTGGCTCTGAGCGTCGTGAAGGACGATGTTCCAGCGGCCGAGGTGTTGGCGATCACGTTCACTCGTAAGGCAGCCGCAGAGATGAGCGAACGCATCCGGAAGCGGATGCTTGAGCTTGACCAGGAAGCGCTCGGACTCCCGTCGCTGCCCCAGCTTCGCGACGACGAACCTCAAGTCTCAACGATTGACTCCTTCTGCCAAGGCGTCGTGCGGCGCAATGCTCTGGAGTTAGGAGTTGACCCTCGCTTTGAAATTGTCGATGAGGCAGCAGGCGAATTGATGGACCGGGCGTGGCTCGCAGCGCTGGACATCTGCGTGGAGAGATTTGGTCGCGGCGTTCACGCAGTGCTTGCCAAATACGACGACTCCAATCGAGCACCACTTCGAGGCACCATTGAAGAGGCGTGGTCCCG
>CAZZKI010000092.1:0-5704 GCA_964654785.1 uncultured Solirubrobacteraceae bacterium | reverse complement strand
AGGTCCGACTCCTCACCGCAGCTGAAGAGGTTGAGCTTGCCCAAGGAATTGAGCGCGGAGACCTTGCTGCCAAGGAGAAGATGGTGGAGAGCAACCTCCGCCTCGTCGTCTCGATTGCCAAGAACTACCGTAACCAAGGCCTTCCATTCCTTGACCTGATCCAGGAAGGAACTCTCGGCCTTGTTCGTGCCGCTGAAAAGTTCGACTACCGCAAGGGCTTCAAGTTCTCGACCTACGCCACGTGGTGGATCCGTCAGGCAATCGCCCGCGCCCTCGCTGACAAGGCACGCACAATCCGCATCCCAGTCCACGTTGTTGAGAAGCTCAACAAGATCAACCGTGCAGAGCGCAAGCTTGTCACCGAGCTTGGTCGCGAGCCCACGCACGAGGAGATCGCTGACGTAACCGGGATTGAGGCTGAAGAGGTTGAGCAGATCAAGCGCTCAGCTCAGGCTCCAGTGTCACTTGAGAAGCCAGTCGGTGACGAGGAAGAGTCAGAGTTCGGCCAGTTCCTCGCCGACGACAAGGCTGAGAGCCCTTACGAGAAGGCTCAGGAGACCCTGACCAAGGAAGCTCTCACCAGCGCACTTGAGAACCTTTCCTACCGTGAGCGTCGCGTACTTGAGCTTCGCTACGGCCTTGGTGGCGAGCAGCCACGCACTCTCGACGACGTCGGCCGCACGTTCAATGTGACGCGCGAGCGGATCCGTCAGATCGAGAACCAGAGCCTTAAGAAGCTGAACAGCCTCGCCGAGGCTCAGCGTCTTCGCGACGTCAGCGTCTAAGCAGTAAATCTCACAGTTGGGCTGACCACTCCTACCCTCTGGGCAGGAGTCAAAGCCCGCTGCTGGAAACCTCTTCGCAAGCGGGCAGGCGATGAAGCCTGTCGCCCCTCAAGGTCTCAGGAGGATCAAAAATGGAAGCAAGCATGGCTCAAGCGGACGTTCAGGAAATCGTCGGCGAACTCAAGAAGCGTTGGAAGTGGCTGATGTTCATTGGCTGCCTGGCACTGTTTACAGGCGTCGTCTGCATCTTCGTACCCGTCATTGCCTCAGTCACCATCGCAATCTTCATCGGCTGGTTCCTGATCATCGGCGGCATCCTTCAGTTCATTGATGCGTTCTCAGTTCGTGAGGCCGGCCGCATTGTGCTTCGCCTGATCGGCGCTCTCGTAACGCTGGCAGTCGGAATCTGGCTGGCTATCAAGAACCCAGTCCGCGGAACCGAGACGCTCACAGCTCTGCTTGCGATCTGGTTCCTTGTCTCAGGCGCAATCCGTCTTATTGGCGGCCTTCATGAGCGTGGCAATCCAGGTGCTGGCGTAGTCGTTTTCGGCGGCATCCTGTCGCTGATCCTCGGCGGCCTGATCATCGCTGAACTTCCGAGCTCAGCAGCATGGGCAATCGGCCTGCTCGTAGGTATCGACCTTGTCTTTGCCGGCATCGCGTTGATCACAACCGCCACGGCGGCGAAGAACGCCTGACCTGCATTAGCGCGCCCGCGGGCAGGGATTCGCGCCAGATTCGCGAATTCCCGCCCGCATGAGCGCCCTCCGGCTCCGCACCCCCGGCTTCTCTTCGCTGGCCCAATCAGTCGGGCTTGCCTTGGGCTGCTTTCTGTTCGCAGCGATCCTTGAGGGCTCACACCCTGGTGAGGCAGCTGTGGCAGCTACTGCAGTCGCTGGCAGCACGGGGCCTGGCGGTTCGTCCTCTCTTGCCGGTGAGTTGAACTCTGCGTTCGCGCCGGTACGGGTCGTCGCGGGCAGCTTTGCGCGCAGGCTCCGCCTCATCTGAGAAGTCGGGCGATCCCCTGCAGCGGGAGGAGTTCCCATCCGTTTGACGAAACGGCGGGACAGTGCGCGATCGAATGCTCAAGGAGAAGATCAGAGCCTTCTGCGTGGAGGCATCGCACCGTCTGGCCAGTGATATCGCCAGCGGTGAGGATGTTCCCTACGACTTGATTGACGCTGGCCCTGGGGATGGAACCAATCCACTCTGGGAGTACCGCGTCCTGACCGAGGAGTTCATCCGCCAGCGCCAAAGCGCGCTCGCAATGCTTCCTGTCTACATGCCGGCGGCTGAAGCCGTCCAGACGCTTGACGATCTTGACGAGTGGCTCTTGGCTCGAGGGGTCCAGCATGTTCCGGCCAATCCCCGGGACCGTGTCGAGGCGACTTTGCGAACCTTCTTGACTGAGGTGCTGGACAGTGATGCCAGCACTCTTGAGTACGACGAAGCTCGCTTCCAGCAGGCTTGGGCGGCTCTTGAGGCCATCACCGTCAAGGGATCAAGCCAAGTACTGCTCGCAGCTCCAATCCACGGGGTCTCGCTTGAGTCAACTGAGATGAAGCTCGGTGAGGGAATGATGCTCGTGAGCCCTGCTTCGCCTGGCGCAGAGGACCTTCCAGGAGACATCTTCCGCAGCGACGGACTGCCCGTGGTCGCGGTCGTTGTTGAGGCCGAAGATTCAACACCAGAGTCCCTCAGCCAAGCGCGTAACCGCATTCGCAAGCTTGTATGTGCGCTTCGCCTTTATGGGCATGAGAGTCCAGCCTTGGGTGGCGCAGCTCGCCTGCAGGTCGAGCTTGGGCCGTGGCAAGTGCTGGGGCTTGAAGGCTCCGGGACGGCCAGCGGAGACCTGTTCATTGAAACGCAACAGGAAGCCGAGCTTGCCGAGTTCTGCCGCTTGGTCGCCAACCGCTGGCCGCGCGGCGGCGAGATCGCCTGGGCGCTCCGCCGCCACGAGTTTGGCTGTGACCGAATGCATCACCTCGACGGTCTTTCCGATCATCTCCTCGCGCTTCGCGCACTGCTTGAGCCTGAAGGACCGTCCTCTGGGCATCTGACTGACCGCCTTGCTGCGATCTGCGCTGAACCCCAGGACCGAGCCCGGCTTGCTGAGCGGACTGCTCGAGCCTCACGCTTGGAGCGCGGGGTTCAGACAGGGCTTAGTCGCCGCGAGACGGAAGCGCGTGAGCTCTGCCATGAGGTAGAGATGAACCTTCGGGCACTGCTTCGCGATGTCATCTGCGGGCACCTCGACAGTGACCTCGTCACCATCGCGGACACGATCATTGCTGAGTCAGCTGGGCTTGAGGTACCGAGCCGCCGTCGCCGCTTCGGCGAGCCTGACCCAATCGCTCGCCCCGAAGCCTTCGACTTCGACGACGAAGACCAGCAAGCAGCCTAAGCTGCGGGCTTGAAGAGCTCGGCGCCGATCCGCGCCAAGCCTTCAACGTCGTGCACTTCACCTGCGAGCTTCTCGACAACAGCAAGTCGCTGTGGCTTCAGCGCCACGACGATCTGCTCGAGGCCAAGCTTGTCCCGCTCGGCTGCTGAGGCTGCGTTGTCCACAACGATTGCCAGACGCTTGCTTAAGTCATCGCCCAATTCGGCCTTGACCTCCTTGGAGCGGACTGACTTCTTTGTCACTCCTGGCTTGGGACTGACTTGGTTGACGATCAGCCCGCTCAACGGCCGCCCATCCTCTTTAAGTCGGTCTGCGAGGTAGCGAGCTTCGTCAAGTGGGGCCTTTTCCCCAGTCGTGACGATCAGGAAGACAGTGTCTTTTGCGACAAGCAGCTCGCCAACTCCGCGGACTCGCTCCATGATCCCGTCAACCATTCCGGAGATAGCTGCAAAGAACTCTGAGAGGTCGCCAAGCAAGTTGACTCCGGTGAACCGCTTCAGCGCTGCGAAGACCAAGCTTGTGCCGCCACCTGCGAGGCGGAGGCCGGTTGTTGCCGGCTTCATGATCAGCTGAATCGCGCGGCCGTCAAAGAACCGTGAGAGGCGGGCCGGGGCGTCGAGAAAGTCGAGCGCGTTGCGGGACGGAGGCGTGTCCAGAACGATCAGGTCAAAGTTGCCCTCTGCCTCCAACTCATAAAGCTTCGAGACAGCCATGAACTCCTGCGCGCCAGCAACCGCGCCGCTGATCTCCTTGTAGATCCTGTTGTCGAGGACTTGGTCGCGGCTTCTGGCGTCAGGGGCCAGCTTTCCGATCAGGTCGTCGAATGCTGCCTTTGGGTCAAGCGCCATTGCCCAGAGTTCGCCACCTTTTGCAACGTCAACCCCACCCTTGGCGAGCCGAGCATTTGTGACGCGATGCGGTGTGTTGTCAAGCTTTTCAAGGCCCAATGCCGATGCCAAGCGCTTGGCGGGGTCAATCGTCACAACAGCAACGCGCATTCCCGTGCGAGCCATTTCCATGGCTAAAGTTGCCGAAACGGTCGTCTTGCCAACGCCGCCTGGTCCCGCCACGATGCAAACACGGGACTGCGAGAGAAGCTCGGGGATCGTCCCGTTCTTGTCTTTCTTGGCGGCCATGTCAATGACAGCGTAGTTGGTTGGGAAGGAATCCCGTCAAACCGCGCGAATAGAGCGAACCAGTGGAGAACCACGTTCCAAACACCCCGATGGGAGAGGCTCCGATGCCAGAATCCGTACCCACTCCGGAAGTTCCGGCAACTCAGCCAGTCCCAGCCCCTCAGGCTGAGAGGCCTGACACCACGACCGCTCCTGCCACGGAGTCTGCTCCTGTAGTGCCTGTGGCTCCGGTTCGCGAAAACCCACTGGGGAACATGAAGGTCATCGTCCTTGCTAATCAGAAGGGCGGCGTGGCAAAGACGACAAGCTGCCTCAACGTTGCCTGCGCGATCGCAGAGCAGGGCAACCGAGTCCTTTGCGTTGACCTTGACCCTCAGGCAAACTTGACTGTCAGCCAAGGTCTTCCAGATGACATGACAGAGTCGATGTACAACGTCTTGCTCGGGCAAATGTCAATCCGTCAGGTAATTCACAAGCGCGAGGTCGACGTCGCCGTTTCGTCAATCGATGTTGCTGGCGCTGAGCTTGCCCTCTCCTCAACGATCGGCCGCGAGCGCGCGCTTCAGCGTGCACTTGCCGAGGTTAAGGACGACTACGACTACGTCTTCATTGACACTCCTCCGAGCCTCGGCCTGTTGACCATCAACGCTTTCACCGCTGCGCAACGCGTCGTTGTGCCGTGCAACGCTGAGTACCTCTCAATGCGCGGACTTCTTCAGCTTGACAACACACTTCGGATGGTTCGAGAAAACCTCAACCCAGAAGTTCAGATCAGCGGTATCGCTCTGACCATGGTTGACACTCGCACGCTTCACGCACAGGAAGCGATTGACATCCTCGAGAACGAATTCGACGGTCGCGTCTTCAAGGCGAGGATCAAGCGAACAGTCCGCGTCGCCGAAGCACCAGTTGAGGGAATGTCACTGCTCAAGTACGAACCGGAGGGGGCAGCGGCAAAGTCGTACCGCGACCTCGCCCAGGAGGTCATGGCCGATGTCCAATAGAAAGCGTTCAAGCATGCGCGAGGGGCCGCTCGCCTCTCTTTTCCGCAGCACAACTGATGAGGGCGTTGAGCCACGTCAGGCCGACGAGAACGTTGCCGAGCAGCGCGCCGCCGAGCCTGCTGCTCAGACGGAGACCAAGGCCCAAGCCGCCGAGGCACCTCTTGCTCCCTCAACTCCAGCTGCAGCTGACATTCGTCCAACCCACCCAGCACCGACCCACCACCCAGAGCCAACTGCTGCTGACCTGAACAACGGCCAGCCGCTGATCCTCGTCGTGGGAGTTGGCGGTGCCGGCGTCAACGCTGTTGACCGAATGGTTGAGGCCAAGGTCCCAGGCGTTGAGTTCATTGCTGTCAACACCGACGTCCAGTCGCT
>CAZZKI010000091.1:0-5730 GCA_964654785.1 uncultured Solirubrobacteraceae bacterium | reverse complement strand
ATCCGCGAGCGATGCGCGGGTGGGGTAGAGGATCGCCGCATGAAAGAGGCCTGTGGCGTTGCGCGGCGGCGGTGAGCCGCCCTTGCTCATCCAAGTGTTGAGGCCGATGTGGTGGTGGTAGCCGCCTGCGGAGAGGAACGCAGCGTCGGGCCCGTAGCGCTGGGTGACCTCGAACCCGAGGATGCCTGACCAGAAGTCAATGGCGCGGTCTATGTCAGCCACCTTGAGGTGGACATGGCCGATGGTGGTTTCTGGATGGATAGGCTCGCTCATACTTACGAAAGATTAGCAAAGCTGTGCAGGGGTATGCTGCGGACGCCTATTTTTCTAAACAGAGGGAGCCGTTTCCGTGGGTCAATTTGCAGGCAGGACAGTCTTTATGTCGGGCGGCAGCAGAGGCATTGGCCTCGCCATCGCAGAGAAGCTCGCTTCTGAGGGCGCCAATGTCGCGCTTGTCGCGAAGACGGATACTCCGGACCCTCGCCTTCCGGGAACCATTCACACCGCAGCGGAGGCAATCGAAGCTGCTGGCGGCAAGGCACTGCCAATCGTTGGTGACATCCGGGACGAAGCATCAGTCGAAGCTGCAGTAGCCAAAGCAGTTGACACCTTCGGTGGGATTGACATCTGCCTCAACAACGCATCGGCCATCAACCTCTCGCCAATGGCGGACCTCCCCGTTAAGCGTCTTGACTTGATGCTCGATATCAACGTCCGTGGCACCTTTGCCGTGACTCAGGCCTGCCTGCCACACCTGCGCGAATCAGACCACGCGCACATCCTTTCGCTCTGCCCGCCGCTGAACCCGGATCCAAAGTGGTTGACGATGCACGCTCCCTACACCGTTTCCAAGTACGGGATGTCAATGGTGACCCTCGGCGCAGGAGCGTCTGAGGCTGCCAACGGCATCGCAGCCAACTGCCTTTGGCCGAGGACGATCATCGCGACCGCAGCTGTTCAGAACCTGCTCGGCGGTGACGAGGCAATGGCGCGAGCGAGAACTCCAGAGATTCTCGCTGACGCAGCCGCAGTGATTCTCGCGCGAGACCCGAAGGAGTGCACTGGGAACACCTACATTGACGACGAGGTGCTGGCCGAGGCTGGAATCACCGACCTGAGCGGTTACCGGGCAGCTCCAGGCGGCGAATTGATTCTCGACGTGTTTGTGGACGACTGGGGCAACTTCGGCCCTGACGGGCCTCCAGCGGCTTCCTAGATCAAGGCAGAATCGCTTGATCTTCTGGGCGTTCGCCAGCGTAGAGAGAGCAACATCACGCTTCTGCGACTTCCCGTCGCGTAGCCCGCTACCATTTCGTTGACTCGCGAGTCAATAAAAACTCGCGGCCCCCGAGAGATCGAAAGGAACGCTGCCAATGGCAACAACCGCCCCAGAACCAACTGCTGAAGAGACGGCCACAGAGCCCACCTTCTCACTCGCTCTGAATTCGGAGCAGAAGGACCTTGTTGAATGGGTCCACGGCTTCGCTGAGGGCGTCATGCGCCCAGCCGCCCACGAGTGGGACGAGCGCGAAGAGTTCCCATGGGAAATCGTCCAAGAGGCAGCCAAGATTGGCCTTTACGGCTTCGAGGCAATGGGCCAGTTCTTTGCTGACCCAACCGGCCTCAGCATGCCACTCGTCAGCGAGGAGCTCTTCTGGGGCGACGCAGGCATCGGTATGTCAATTCAGGGGACCGGCCTTGCCGTAGCTGCCATCGTTGGTCAGGGAACTCCTGAGCAGATCGGTGAGTGGGTACCGCAGTGCTACGGCACCCCAGACGATGTCAAGATCGCAGCGTTCTGCGCGTCGGAGCCAGAGGCTGGTTCAGACGTTTCAGCCCAGCGCACCACAGCCAAGTTCGATGAGGCCACCAACGAGTGGGTCCTCAACGGCCAGAAGGCTTGGGCAACCAACGGCGGTATCGCCAACGTTCACGTTGTCACCGCTGTTGTTGACAAGGAGCTCGGCTCACGTGGCCAAGCTGCGTTCATCATTCCGCCAAACACCAAGGGTTGCGAGCAGGGCGCCAAGGTCAAGAAGCACGGCATCCGTGCATCCCACACCGCTGACGTTCACCTCGACGACTGCCGCATTCCGGCAGAGATGGTCCTCGGTGGCAAGGAGAAGCTCGACGAGCGTCTCGCTCGCGTGCGTGAGGGCAAGAAGGCCAAGACCCAGGCTGCAATGCAGACCTTCGAGGCAACTCGCCCGATCGTCGGCGCGCAGGCTCTCGGCATCGCGCGTGCTGCCTACGAGTACACGCTCGAGTACGCCAAGACCCGCGAGCAGTTCGGTCGCCCGATCATTGACAACCAATCAATCGCGTTTGACCTTGCCGACATGGCAATGGAAATCGACGCAGCTCGCCTTCTCGTATGGCGTGCAGCTTGGATGGGTCGCAACGGTGTTGAGTTCAAGAACGCCGAAGGCTCAATGAGCAAGGCCAAGGCTGGCGAGGTTGCTGTTAAGGCAACCGAGCGCGCCATCCAGATCCTCGGCGGCAACGGCTACACCCGTGAGTACCCAGTCGAGCGTTGGCACCGTGACGCGAAGATCTACATGATCTTCGAGGGCACCTCAGAGATCCAGCGTGTCGTTATCTCACGCGCAATCTCAGGTATGCGCCTGCGGTAGTCCGCAACAAGCATTTGAAGCACCCGGGAGGGGTGGAGGCCACAGGCTTCCGCCCCTTCTTCATTTCTGGGCTGCCACAAATACGCCAACCCCGACCACGGGCTAGGGGCGGGGTTACCCTGAGAAGAGATGGGTCGCCGTTCTGCCAAAGCCCTCAGGCGTATGTCACGCCTGCGCATCGCCGTCTTTGCGGCGTTGACTATCTGCGCGGTGTCGCTGGCAGCGCCAGCTAGCGGCTCACGGGAGCCTGACAATCCACGTTTCTCGGTGGCGCCTCCTGTTGTGTGGCCGCTGGATGTCAGGGCAGCAACGCTGACTCAACAAGGTGAGTCTTTTGAGTTCGCTGTCAGGACGTCTGGCACGATCTCGGCTGCCTCAATTGCGGCTTCCAGTGGCAGGTCACTGTGCCTTAGGATTTCAAGGGCGTCAAGTGGCCCAGCTGTTCGGCGGGCATGCCTCGGGCTTGCGGCTGGCAGCCCGAGGATGATTCTCGAGACGCTTGACGCAGCTGGCATCACCACTTCCTCAAAGTCGCTGGTGAGGGCTCAGATCTCGCGCCCCGCTTCCAACCGACTGGTGGCCACGATCTCAGCTGCTGACCTGGGCTTGGCGTTGGGCAAGTTCCGCTGGCAGGCAGCGAGCTCTTGGGTAGATGGAAGCGGCTGCCCAGACCCTGGCTGCTCGGACTTCCAGCCTGCGGCGCCTGCTCTAACGAGCTACTCAATCCCGATTCCGACCGGCTGCGCGATGTCAGCTCGCACCCCAGTGTCTAACGCAGGGCGCGGCAAGAAGATCGTCGCTATCACCTACGACGATGGCCCTTCCAAGTTCACTCGGCAGATCCTGTCGCTTCTGAAGAAGAACAAGGCCCACGCAACGTTCTTCCAGATCGGCAACCAGATGGGCGGAATGGGCGCTGTCCAGAAGCAAATCCTCGCCGAGGGCCACATGATTGGCGATCACTCTTGGTCACATCCGGTTCTCGCTGGCGCTGGTTCCTTTGCCAGCTCAGAGGTGAGCCGGACCAAGTCTCGGATCTCACGGCAGACTGGATTTACCCCGTGCACGTTCAGAGCGCCTTACGGAGCAATCTCCGGCGCGCTTGTGCGGCTCGTCAAGGCCCAGAAGATGTCCACAATCCAGTGGGACGTGGACACAAATGATTGGCGGCGCCCCGGGGCTGGAGTGATCGCTTCCCGCGTGTTGAGCCAAGTTCGACCAGGCTCCATCATTCTCATGCACGACGGCGGTGGCGACCGATCACAGAGTGTTGCGGCAACCGCAACAATTCTTCCTACCCTGAAACGTAGGGGGTATCGAGTGGTTAGCGTCGAAACGCTTCTAGGACTCAAGCTCAAGTACGGATGATCATTACTGGACACGGACGCAGCGCTGCACTGGCCGTGGCCCTTGCGGCCGCTGTATTGGCCGTGCCCTGCAGCCTCGCTTCGGCAGACACGGGCGGCGCGTCTCCCGGATCAAGTGGCTCGACGACAACGACCACGACGACTACGACGACCACCCCAAAGCCAAAGCCAAAGCCAAAGCCCAAACCGAAGCCGCGGCCCCGCTTTCCGATTTGGAAGGAGCAGGACCTCACAGGAGTGTTGATCACCCAGTACTGGTCGGTCCCAGAGAGGTGGTTCAAGGGGGCAAAGGTTCTCGCGCCGGGGCTGTCCAAGCCACACCGTGCGGATTTCCTTTACTCGGCGAGCGGTGTCGCAATGGAAGGCGACGGAATCGGACTGGACGGAAAGCACGTCCATTGGGAATACGGTGGAAACTGGCTTGGGAAGAGGCAGGGGCTTCCGGGTTGGCCGCCGTTCTGGCTCAACGAAGGCTTCTGGTGGACCAAGGCGCCAGCCGGCAAGCGGCAGATCACTTACCGGCTTGAGAGCGGTGGTTGGTCGAACGGCGTTGGCGCCATCCCGGTCCCACCAAAGCGCGTGCGCTTTGGTGAAGGACCGTCCCGGTACCTGAAGCCTTGGGGGTCAATTGCAGTAGACCCGCGAGTAATTCCGTTCGGCAGCGCCGTGAAGATTCCGTACCGCAAGAACTGGCTTTGCGCTCAAGACACTGGTGGTGCGATCAAGGGCCGCCACATTGATGTCTACAGGCCAGCGCCTGCCACACGGTCTGGTGGCAACACTGTCTACAACGGCACCCTCCATGTTCTGCCTCCTGCAGTGGCGAAGAAGAAGATCAAGCGCTGGAAGTGCGTTCATTAGGCCTGAACTGGCTTGGGCGGTGAGCGCATGAGCTCAGGCCCCAAGCGCGAGCCAATTGAGCGGTTGGACCTCGGCGGTAAGGGCGAGATTGACCGTGAGTTGCTGGCGTGGGCTGGCTCTCACCTTGCGGTGGGGGACCCTGCCCGAATCGAACGAATCTCGGATGAGATCGAAGCTGGGTTCGCCACTCTGTCACAGGTCGAACAGGCGATCTCGTTCTTTGGGTCGGCTCGAGTACGCGAGGGGGATCCGTCATGGGAGCTAGTCAGGAGCACTGCATCAGCCCTCGGCAGCGAAGGGTGGACGGTGATCACTGGTGGCGGACCCGGGCTGATGGAAGCCGCCAACAAAGGCGCAGTGGAAGCTGGCGCTCTGTCTGTCGGTTTGAACATTGCGCTTCCTCACGAGCAAGAGCCCAACCCCTACCTAGATATTTCGATCACCTTTGAACACTTCTTCGTGAGGAAGTTGATGTTTGTCCGCTACTCGACGGGGTTTGTGATCGCTCCCGGTGGCTTTGGAACGCTGGACGAGATGTTTGAGGCCTTGGTGCTGATGCAGACCTTGAAGATTCGGCATTTCCCGCTGATCTTGCTTGGAACTGAGTTTTGGTCCGGGCTGGAAACGTGGCTTGAGGACAAGGTGCGAGCAGCCGGGCTTATTGACGGCCTCGATGGGAACCTGATCCACCTTGTGGACACTCCTGAGCAGGCGATCGCCGTGATCAGCGAAGAGGCTGGCTAGCGGTAGGTGGGCCGCCCGGAGTGGCAGGATTAGCGAGATGAGGGTCCTGGTAGCGCAGCCTGACGCAGACACTCCGCTGGGCCTGCTTGAGAGGCCATTGCTGGAGGCCGGCTTCGAGCTTGAGT
>CAZZKI010000090.1:0-5767 GCA_964654785.1 uncultured Solirubrobacteraceae bacterium | reverse complement strand
GGAACAGCCCGATCTCCAAGCCTCAGTCCTCCTTGGTGACTGAGCCCAAAGGCTCGAGCGTAGGCTCGTTTGGAGTGCCGCGAACTTCGCCTGACTTGCCGATGGCGGCAAGGCGCTCGATCTCCTGCTCGCCCATTACGCGCGCTGGATGGTCAGCGGGAAGGTCAGCGATCAGCTTCAGGACTCGCTCGCGAACCTGCTGCGAGAAGTGGGGAGTGGCAGCAGCCGTGATGCTGCGAATCTCGTCTGGAGTTACTTGGTGGGCTGGGTTTGTCAAGGGTTCAACCGTTCATTCGCTGGAACTATTTCGAGCAGGCGGTCAATGTCAGCTTGCTCCGATTGGCTGATTGAGCCTGTGCCGCCCATTAGCCAGCCGTGATTGTAGACAGCGCGGGTTGGGTCTTCCCTGTAACCGGGTTGCACATCACGGAGGTACTGGTCAATCCCACGCGGGAGCGTGTCTGAGGAGTCGGTAAGCAGGGTGGCAGCCCAAGTGCCGGACGCGCTTAAGGGGGCGGCGATGGCAGCGTTCATCTCGTCATCGGAGTTGATGAAGAGGTAACCGTGCCCGGGATCGTTCAGTCCCCATCCGCGGTCGCCATCACGGAACCGAGCGAATGCGACAGATGCATCCTCAGGAGTGCTTGCTGTGATCCGAACTACCGTGCCAAGCCCAGCCAGTTGGGCCTCAACTTGCTTGGAGACAACTGACTCTGGTGCCAGCAACATGATCAGCGGGTGGCTGTGGCGTCTTACAGCTGCCTGTGTTGGCTGCGGGAGTGAGTCCTTCTCAGCAAAGAGAATCGGGTCGCCGCTTCGGGCGGCCCATGCAGCTGCCGGCATTGCCCAAGCGGGCTCAGATGTGCCCACCACTACAACCGAGTCAGTGAGCCGAGCTCCGGCGTTGGCACGGGACTGGTCAATCGCGTCGGCAAGCTGGGCCGGGTTATCGCCGTCAATGCGTGAGGCGTCGCCCGGGTCTTCGGCATCGCCGATGCGAATGCGCTTGACGTTCTGAGCACCAACCACACCGGTTGGATTGAGCTTGTCTAGAGCCTCGCTGGTTGAGTCGGGAATCTCGCCGTCAGCCATCAGGAAGGCTGCCTTGAATGGAGCAGAGGCAAGAGGCGCTGCGGCGATGGCTGACTGCCAGTCCCCGGGGAGAAGGACAACTGAGCCTGGGCGTTGGCTAGCACCGGGCCAGACGGCCAGTGAAACAGCGGCTGCGCGGTTGGCTGTTCCGTCGCCAGCTACGCGAGTTGTGTTCTTGGTTGCCACCTCAGGAAACCCGGGTCCAGAGCCGCCACTTCCGCCCAAAGGAGTCGAATTGCCGCCACACGCTGTGAGAGAAAGCGCACACAAAAGCGAAAAAATCGCGATTTTCAAGCCAGTCGTTGGAATGCGAGAAAAGCCCGTCATGTCGCCCGATCCTAGCCGTCGAAACGGAATCTCGCCTAATTGGTGGCGGCGTAGGCGGAGAGGGATCCGTCCGGAGCTGTGGTAGCTTCCTGCATGCCTAATCGCTGAGTGAATAGCTCAGTGACCGGGGGAACCAAGACCCCATAGGGGCGAATCCAGCGCAAGAGCCGCTGGAGGTGCAGATTCAGCACTAGCCCGACAGCTAACTCCGGCGGCGACAGAATCAAATGCGAAATTTCCGCAAGACAACGATCGCCACGATCACTGCCATGCTCATCATGGCCCCAACCGCTCTCGCCGACGAGTACGGCGGAGCGAGCCCTGGTGACACCACGCCAACTGGGAGCACTCCAACGACCCCCACGGTCGCTGGCACCCGAGCAGTCATCAAGGGAGGCTTGGCTTACGCTCCGGCAGCTGCACCTGACGCAGTTAAGAAGGTGATTTGGGCTGGCAACAAGATTCGTAACCTGCCGTATGTATGGGGAGGCGGTCACGCAGCTTGGATCGCTCGCGGGTACGACTGCTCCGGTTCTGTTTCCTACGCCCTGCACGGCGGCAACCTCCTGAACACTCCTCTTGTTTCAGGGTCGCTTGCAAACTGGGGCGACAAGGGCCGTGGAACTTGGATAACGATCTACGCGAATGGCGGGCACGTCTTTATGACAGTGGCTGGCCTTCGATTCGACACATCTGGCGCAAAGCCCAACCGCTGGCAGACTTCGATGCGCCCAGCCAGCGGTTACGCAATTCGTCACCCTCGCGGCTACTAGGCCCATAGATCCTCTGAAATCGCGCCTGATCGGCCGGTTTCACGCTTTTTCCCTGCAAATGGGCTTGCAGCATGACGGCTTGCAGCGTGAATCGTGACCATGACCGTGCTAGCCTCATAGCTGCCGAGTCGGGTTCGTTCATGCGAATCCGAGCGGGGGACCCAATCAGTCCCGGGGCGAATCGCCGCAGATTCTTGAGCGGCGTAGCGGGAAACCGCGAGCCCGTCAGCTAACTCCGCAGGCAAATAAATGAAGAACAACTCAGCCCCCAACAGAACCCGTTACGCGACGCTTGCGTGCTCTGCCGTAATTGCCACCTGTGTGGTTGGCGCGCTCGTGCCAATGGCTGGCGCTCAGTCCGTCAACAGCATGCGCAGCGAGATTGATCGTGCTCAAGGCAAGATCAACCGCAATAACGGCAAGGCCCAAGTTCTTTCCGGCACGATCGGCGAGTACTCAGCCAAGATCAACAGCATTCAGGGCAGTGTTACCAAGCTGCGCGCTCAGCAAGCTGCAGTTCAGTTCAAGCTCGACGGTGCAATCGCGCGACTGCGAGTAATCCAGAAGCGTCACCGCGTGGCCGAGACTCAGCTGGCCCACCTCAAGGCCAAGCTTGCGAAGTCGAACAAGATTCTTGCCCGTCGCCTTGTTGAGCTCTACCAGTCAGACCGACCTGACCTGATCACCGTTGTCCTGCACGCCGACGGCTTTGCGCGACTGATCGAGAACCGTGAGTTCCTCAAGCGCATTGGGGAGCAGGACAGGGACATCATCACTGCTGTTCGTGTCTCTAAGGCCGAGACTGCGACTGTGGCGCGTCAGTTGGCTTCAGTTGAAGCGCAGCGCCAGGCTGTAGCCACCGTGATCCTCAAGAGCCGCAACGAGATTGACGCGGTCCGCTCGAAGGTGGAGGCCAAGCAGCAGGCTTGGAAGGACGCCCGTGCGCAGCGCCAGTCAGCGCTTGATGCGGTGCGCTCACAGAACAAGGACCTCCATGACCACATTGATGCGCTCCAAGAGGACATTGACCAGGTCACCGGCCAGCTCCGTGGATCGGATATCTCAGCTGGCCCAGTGCGCCAAGGTGCCGGCCAGTTCATCTGGCCAATCAATGGCACGCTCACCTCTCCTTTCTGCGAGTCCCGCTCGTGGGAGTCATGCCACCCCGGGATTGACATCGCAGCTCCTACCGGCACCCCGATTCGCGCTGCCGGCTCAGGTGTCGTCCAGCTCGCTGGCTGGACTGGTGGCTACGGCAACTACACCTGCATTGGTCACGGTGGTGGAGTCTCAACCTGTTACGGCCACCAGTCACGCATCGGCGTGTCAGTTGGTCAGCATGTCTCGCAGGGGCAAGTCATTGGCGCTGTTGGCAGCACCGGCCACTCAACCGGCCCGCACCTCCACTTCGAGGTTCGCGTGAACGGTTCTGTGACCAACCCGATGAACTGGCTGTAGTCGCAGGCGAGGGCCGACGCGGCCCCAAGTACTCTGCGTCTAATGCTCGTCCAAGTAGACATCCTCGGGATCCACATCCAGACATTCGGGCTCTTTTTCGCCCTGAACTTCATTGCTTGGGGATTGCTCGCTCAGCGCCGCTATACGGAGCTTGGCTGGAAGAGCGAGTGGGCTTGGGAAACAGTGATTTCAGCGCTCGTCGGTGGTTTGATCGGCGCCCGTCTGTACTGGCTCCTCGCTAACCCATCTGCCTTCTCCAAAGATCCAGTTGGGGCTCTGTTCTCCGGCTCCGGGTTAACTTGGTTTGGTGGCCTCTTTGGCGGGGTTCTCGCCGTCTTCCTGTGGGCCAAGTGGCGGAAGCTGCCGGTGGTGGAGATGTTCGACATCGCAGGCCCTTGCTTGGCGCTTGGCTATGCGATTGGACGGATTGGCTGCCAGATCTCCGGTGACGGGGATTACGGCACTGCTTCAAGCCTGCCCTGGGCCATGGGCTATCCCGACGGGACTGTCCCCACACCAGAGGGGGTAACCGTCCACCCAACGCCGATCTACGAGACTCTCATCATGGGATATGTAGCCCTTTGGCTTTGGAGTCTTCGCGGCAAACTGAAGCCCGGAAGCCTTTTCGCCCTTTGGTTGGTCGCATCCAGCATGGAGCGCTTCCTGATCGAGTTTGTCCGCAGAAATACTGAGACGGGAGTGGGTCTAACCCAGCCTCAACTCTGGTCACTGCTCCTAGGGCTTGCGGGCGCGGCCTGGCTGGCTGTCAACTCACGCGACGGGGGACTCAGGCGCCAGCCAGATGTTGCGCCAAGAACCTGACGGTCAGCGCTGTCACCTCAGGGTCATGCTGGAGTGATCTGTGGTGCCCTCCCGGGAACTCGATGTAGCGTGAGTCAGGGTGAGTGAGCATGGGAGCAAGCGCGCGGGAGCGATCAACGCTGACGACCTCGTCTCCGGCAGCGTGGAGGAGAAGGGTGGGCACTGCCGGCGCTTCGGGTTCTCCCTCGGCAAGTCGCTTGACCAGAGCCGGAACATCAGCCTCAAACGGGAAATACCCTGACTCCGCGCCGAGAATCAGTTGGGCGGCGGTAGTTGGGCAGATGGGTACGAGGGCTTGAGCGCCAATCTCCTGTGCTGAAGCGAGAGTCACCCAGCCGCCCATACTCGATCCTCGGATGCCGACCGGGAGACCACCAAAGAGCCTTGCGACCAATGCAGCGTCGCTGACGATCCGTTCGTCCATGGGGCCATCGGATTCGCCGTGACCACGTTGGTCGAAGCAGATGGCCGACAGGCCAGCACCCGCCATTTCACGGGCTATCCCATAGTGATTCTCCTTCTGCGAGCCGGCCCCGTGGAGAATCAGTACTCCTCCTTTTGCTTCGCCTTCCGGTTCAAATCTCGCCCAAGCCAGCCCCTGCTCGCGTCCGATCTCGTCAGGTGCTGGTGGTGCAGGGCGCGAAGTTGTCATGTCCAGAGAATGCCACCGCTGGGCGCACGACCGCGGCCGATGCCCCCTTTGCGCAGGCGGATCGTGCGATCATCGCCCTATGGAGACGAGCACTCTTCCATCAGTTCTTCCTGCAGACAGCGCCATCAATGCTGAGGGGCACCTTGTGCTGGGCGGGTGCGATGCGGTTGAACTGGCTCGCAAGTACGGCACGCCTGCCTATGTGATGGTCGAGAGCGAACTGCGAAACAAGGCGCAAGCCTTCCTTGACGCCCTTGAATCCAGTGGGGTCGAAGGCACCATCAAGTTTGCATCCAAAGCCTGCCCGATCGGCGCTGTGGGCAAGATCTTCTCCTCAATGGGGCTTGGCTGCGACGTCACTTCGGGTGGTGAGCTCCGGATCGCGCTGCTAGGCGGATTTGCGCCGGAGGACATCCTTTTCCATGGCAATGCCAAGAGCGACTCTGACTTGGACGATTGCTTCGCCCACGGCGTTGGCTTGATCGCGATCGACAACCCTGCCGAGGTAGCGCTGGTCGCTGACCGAGCCCGTGCTGCGGGGAAGGTTCAACAGGTTCTGCTGCGGGTTACTCCGGGCATCACCGGTGACACCATCGCTGAGATCTCAACCGGGCAGGAGGACTCCAAGTTTGGGGTAAACCTC
>CAZZKI010000089.1:0-5777 GCA_964654785.1 uncultured Solirubrobacteraceae bacterium | reverse complement strand
TGCCGACGTCGAACTGCTGGACCTAGGCGTGAGCTCCATGCAAATTGATACCCGTGAACGAGGCTTTTCCTACGCGTGCGATGTCCCTCTGGACATGCGAATGGACCCAACGGCGGAGACCTCGGCAGCGGAACTGGTCGCAGAGTGGGATGAGCGCCGTCTCGCTCGTACCTTCAAAGAGTTCGGCGAGGAAAGGCATTCCTCAGCGATTGCTCGCGAGATCGTCAGGACCCGTGAGCGGGCCCCGATCACGACAACAGGCGAACTAGTCGGCTGCATCGAGCGGGCAGTGCCCACCCCCGCGCTCTTTGCGGGTGGGCACCCAGCTAAGCGGACCTTTCAGGCTCTTCGAATCGCAGTGAACGACGAGCTTGGGCAGATCGACAGGGCACTGCCTGCTGCATGGGACATTCTTGCTGTCGGCGGGCGCATGGGAGTTATCTCCTTCCACTCGCTCGAGGACCGTCGGTCAAAGCGTTTCTTCGCCGATCGCGCGCGCGGCTGCATTTGCCCTCCTGACCTCCCAGTCTGCGGGTGCGGTCGTAAGCCTCAAGCGGAACTGATCACGCGTCGTTCAGTGGTGCCCACTCCTGGTGAGATGGAAGCCAATCCTCGCTCCAAGTCATCCCGACTTCGGGTCGCAAGGAAGGTGGGCTGATGACTCCGCCAGCAGCGACAGCAGCAGCGCGTCTGCGTCCAAGCTCCGCTCCTTCGCGGCTTGAGGTTGAGCCTGTAGTCGCGCCAGAGGTTGAACCAGAAGTCACCCGCAACTATTCGCCTCAGCGAATCCGCAAGGGGCGGATCGCAGAGGGCGGAGGAGTCTTCAGGCCGCGTGAACGCCGCATTTCAGGCCCAGCTCGTCGCGTCCCAGCAGGCCGCGTGATCGCGGAAGAGGTGGCGTCACTTGAGAGCGCCACTCGAATGAGCCTCAAGGCGACGCTTGTGGACAGCGTCGAACTGCCCTCAATCAATTTCGGTTCTCTGTTCCGTCGGCGGGCGTTGAGTGTTCCAGCCCCAGGAACTGTTGTTGAGGCCGTCCGGACTGCCCCCGACCATGCACTAACCAACTACCTCGTAGATAGCCGGGTCTGGATCGCCGTTGTTGCGGCGCTCGCAGCCGGAATTGTCTTCATCCAAGTGCAACTTCTTCATACAAACTCAGGGATCGGCACGAATGTCCAGCGGATCACCGCACTTCAGCGCCAGAACGCCGACCTCAGGACGATGGTTTCGGGGCTTTCTTCTGATCAGCGAATCGTCGCTGAGGCCCAGCGCATGGGCTTCGTCGAGCCACCGGTTGGTTCAACGCGCTTCACCGCCTACCACCCAGGTGATGCGACAAAGGCTCTGTCTGTCCTCTCAACTCCAGCTTCCGGCACAGGCATGACCGACGCCAGCTCGTCAAGCGACAGCTCTTCCTCCTACGGCGACTCGGGGTCTGGCTCCAATGGTGGTGCGAGCGCGTCTGATGGAGCTCAGGGCTCAGCTGACTCAGGAGTCTCTGCCGGTTCGCAGAGCGGGTCGCAGAATTACTCATCCAGCTCCACCACGGGAACAACCTCGTCAACTCCGGACGGCGGGTCTGCCCCGCTTAGCGGCTGACAGGTGGCTGGCCGAAGCCCGAGCAGCTTCAAACTCCGCTCCCAGCGACTGAAGTTCGTACTGGGGCTAGTCATAGTCCTCGCAGGAATCCGAGCCGCAGATGTGGCGATTGTCCAAGCATCGAGCCTGAGCGCCGACGCAAGCCGTCAGCAGTCAATCACGGCAGTTGTGCCCGCCCCGAGAGGTGACATCACAGACCGCCACGGTGTGGAACTGGCCGTGTCTCAGCCCGCGGTGGACATCTCAGCTGACCCGATGCTCGTAAAGGACCCTGCGGGCTTGGCCAACAAGCTGGCCCCATTGCTTGGCAAGACCCCTGCCGAGTTGCTTCCAAAGCTTTCAGACAACAAGAAGGGATTCGTCTGGCTCGCCAAGCGCGTTCCCGCGAGCCAAGGTGATCGTGTGCGCAGGCTCAGAGTTGACGGGATTGACTTCCAGTCCACGATGCGCCGCGCCTATCCCCGCGGAGAGCAGGCCGGCCAGCTGATCGGCTCGGTCAAGGACGACGGCTTTGGAGCTTCGGGCCTCGAGTACGCCTGGGATTCAGTTCTCCACGGCAAGGATGGGAAGCGAACAACTGTCTCCGATGCCCGGGGTAAACCCTTGGCTGTCGAGGAGATCCAGCCAACCGTGCCGGGTCGCGAACTCTCGCTGACGATTGACGCTGCAGTTCAGGATCAGGTTGAGCGCGTTCTCGCTGGAGTAGGAGAGACCTTCCAGCCCAAGGGTGCAACTGCGATCGTGATGGATCCAAACAAGGGTGAGATCCTTGCTCTTGCTAACTGGCCTGCGGTCAATGCGAACGATGTTGGATCCGCGTCCCCTTACGCTCAGATGAACAGGGCAAGCGGATTTACATATGAGCCCGGATCCACCTTCAAGAGCATTACCGTGGCCTCCGCTCTATCGGAGCGTAAGGTCACTCCGGACACCGTATTTGACCTTCCTGTGGAGCTCCAGGTTGGCGACAAGACGATTCACGATTCCCACGAACGAGGTCCTGAGTCGCTCAGCGTCTCTGAGATTCTCGCTCAATCCAGCAATGTCGGAGCTGCGTTGATCGGTACCCGCTTAGGTCGGGTCCGCCTTGACCACTGGATGCGGACCTTCGGGTTCGGAAAGCCAACCAAGTCAGGTTTTCCTGGCGAAGAGCAGGGGATTCTCCTCCCGGTTTCAAAGTATTCGCTCGCAACTGTTGGCAACGAATCAATGGGGCAGGGCCTTTCCGTGACCCCTCTGCAAATGGTTCAGGCGTACTCGGCAATCGCTAACGGCGGGACTCTGCGAAGCCCCCGGATTGTTCATACCATTGACGGCAAGCCGGCTCCGCAGAAGTCCGCTCGGAGGATCATCAGTCCAGAAGTCGCAGCCCAAGTGCGCAAGATGCTCAGGGGAGTTGTGTCGGACGGAGGCACAGCTTCGGGTGCTGAGATCCCCGGCTTCGACCTAGCTGGCAAGACCGGCACTGCTCAGAAGGTTGACCCGCAGACTGGCACCTACTCCGAGTCGAAGTACATCGCCTCCTTCATTGGCTTCGCTCCTGCGCGTTCACCGAAGCTGCTGGCAGCTGTTGTTGTGGATGAACCCAACGGTGACATCTACGGTGGCTCGGTCGCAGCGCCGGCCTTCTCGCGCATCATGGCTTTCGCTCTGCCATACCTCGGAATCTCTCCCCGCTAGGGCGGCACCGTGCAGCTGGGGCAGATCCTCCCTGATGTAGATGGGGCCTCCGCCGCAGTAGAGGTGACCTCCTTGGCTTTTGATGACCGTGAGGTTCAAAACGGCGCACTTTTCTTCTGTGTAACCGGGTTTAACCGCGACGGCCATGAATTCGCCGAAGGTGCTGTGGCTAGAGGTGCCGCCGCCTTGGTTGTCGAGAGACGGCTGGACTTGCCTGTTCCTCAGGTTGTCGTCCCGTCGGCAAGGAAGGCGATGGGGCCAGCGGCAGCCAATTTCTTTGGACATCCATCAAAGGACCTCCGGGTAATTGGTGTGACCGGAACCAATGGAAAGACAACAACTGCGTATCTGGTGCGTCACATTCTTGAGGCAGGCGGGCTCGGCACAGGTCTGGTGGGGACAGTCGAGACGATCGTTGCTGGGGAGCGCGTTGAGGCTATTCGCACCACCCCGGAGGCCATCGGGCTGCAGCAGCTTTTCAGGAGAATGGTTGACGAAGGCGATAAGGCGGTGGCGATTGAAGTGTCGTCCCACGCGCTTGACCTCGGCCGAGTGGACGGGACCGAATTCGCGGCGAGCATCTTCACCAATCTGACTCAGGACCACCTCGATTGGCACGGCAGCATGGAGGCCTACTGGAACTCAAAGAAGCGTCTCTTCACCGACCTGCCGTGTGGGCAGGCGATCTTGAACATCGACGATTCGCACGGCCGCGAATTGGCTGCTGAGCTTCAAGGGGCCGTCACCGTCGGACTCTCAAGTGATGCTGGCTGGGCGGCATCCAACGTTTCGACTGGCTTGGCAGGTTCGGAATTTGACCTCTCCAGTCCACTCGGATCGCAGGCCGTGTCAATCCGGTTACCCGGCGAATTCAACGTCGTGAATGCACTGGGGGCCGCAGCTGCTGCTGCGGCAGTCGGGCTCGGCCTTGATGAGATCGTGGCTGGTCTGCAGACCGCCGGTGGCGTGCCTGGCCGCTTCGAGCCAGTTGATGCGGGACAGCCATTCGCTGTGCTCGTGGACTACGCACACACTCCAGATTCGCTTGAGAATGTTCTCCGGGCTGCGAAGGAAGTTGCCACAGGTCGAGTTATCTGCGTGGTCGGTTGTGGAGGCGATCGAGACTCGGTGAAACGACCTCTGATGGGCGGCATTGCGTCTGACCTTGCGGAAATAGCCATCTTGACCTCCGATAACCCCCGTTCCGAAGATCCGGAAGAGATCCTTGCTCAGATGGTTTCTGGCACTGATGGGAGCGCGCGGGTGATCGTTGACCGCCGCGAAGCGATTGAGGTCGCCGTCAACAGTGCTTCAGAGGGGGATGTCGTCCTGATTGCGGGCAAGGGGCATGAGCAAGGTCAGGAATTCGCAGACGGGATGAAGTTGCCTTTTGACGACCGCCAGGTTGTCCGCGAATCGCTGGCCGCAGCTGGGTGGACGACATGAGTCAAGCATGGACCGTGGGCGCCGTGGCAGAAGCGGTAGGCGGGCGTCTTGAGGGTGATGCCCACGCACCAATCTCAGGCTTCACCACTGATTCTCGGGAGGTGGCTGCCGGAGACCTGTTTATCGGGATCGTCGGAGAGCGCGTTGACGGAGGAACACTTGCTGCTGACGCTGCAGCATCGGGCGCTGTTGGTTCCATCATCAGCACAGCCGCGGCGGCGTCAGGCGCTGGGGGTGAATCGGTTGCCTCGTTGATAGTTGTTGACGACCCGACGGAGGCATTGGCCCGGCTGGGGCTAGCCGCCCGTCGCATGTTCAACGGTCAGGTCATCGGAATCACAGGATCGGCAGGGAAGACGTCAACCAAGGACATCTTGGGCTCGATCCTTAGGGGCAGCGGCAAGACCTTCGTTTCCGCTGGAAATCGCAACACAGAGATCGGGATGCCCCTTGAGATGTTGCGTGTTCCCGATGACACTGATTCCGTCGTCCTCGAGATGGCCATGCGAGGTGGGGGGCAGATTGCTGAACTTGCTCGGATCGCAGAGCCTGACGCAGGCATAGTCGTGAACATTGGCCCGGCTCACATCGAGATTCTCGGATCGCTGGAACGGATTGCAGCTGCCAAAGCTGAACTGATTGGTGGCCTCAAGCCGGGGTCTGTGTGTGTTGTCCCTGAAGGAGAGGCTCTTTTGAAGCCCTACCTCCGCGATGACCTTGACACCGTCACATTTGGTCCAGCAGGCGACTGCAGGCTTGTAGCGGCTGAGGGGCGCGACCTGACGATTGACTTCCGTGGCTCGTCGTTCAATGTCACCGTGGATTTCGACCAGCCGCACAACAGGCTTAACCTGCTTGCTGCTGTCGGAGCGGTCAAGGCTCTTGGCCTAGATGTACCCAGTGAATTAAGCGTTGATTTCTCCGGGCTGCGAGGGCAAAGAAAGTCTTTGAAACGGGACGTTGTCGTCATCGACGACTGCTACAACGCTAATCCAATGTCCATGCGTGCCGCGCTCGCCGACCTGACGGCCGCCATGGGCATCGCCTGG
>CAZZKI010000088.1:1980-5846 GCA_964654785.1 uncultured Solirubrobacteraceae bacterium | reverse complement strand
CAGCTGCTGTCCGTGAAGGGGCGACAGCGGTGATCTGTGCCTCCACTGGTAACACTGCCGCAAGTGCTGCTGCCTACGCTGCCCGCGCTGGAATTACATGCGCAGTTGTTGTGCCGGGCGGCAAGATCGCGCAAGGCAAGCTCGCGCAGTCCTTGATCCACGGTGCTCGAGTGATTGACATTGAAGGCAACTTCGACGTGGCGCTGGACCTCGTTCGCCAGCTGGTCGAGACTGAACCAGTGGCTCTGGTGAACTCGGTCAACCCATTCAGGATCGAAGGCCAAAAGACCGGAGCGTTTGAGATTCACGAGGAACTGCCAAACCTTGCAGCGCTGGCAATTCCTGTTGGCAATGCCGGCAACATCACTGCATGGTGGAAAGGCTTCAAGGAGCTTGGGGCGGCGCCGAAGATGCTCGGCTTCCAAGCTGCGGGAGCCGCGCCGCTTGTTGACGGTGTCCCAATTGACAACCCTGAGACGATCGCCACTGCGATCAGGATCGGCAAGCCTGCAAGTTGGGACGGGGCGATGAACGCCGTCGCTGAATCGGGTGGGCAGATCCGCAAGGTCACGGACGAAGAGATTCTTGAGGCGTATTGCTTCCTTGCTTCCAAAGAGGGAATCTTCTGCGAACCAGCCTCTGCAGCTTCTGTCGCGGGGTTGATGGTTCACGGCCCGGGAACTTCGGAGGATGTCGTCTGCGTGCTTACTGGCAATGGTTTGAAGGACCCGGACACTGCGCTTGCTCAGGGTGGTGGCCTCACAAAGTGTGAAACCAGCCTCGATGCACTGCGCGCAGCAGTTCTCGGATGAGCGTCCGCGTTTCCGTCCCAGCGACCTCGGCCAACCTTGGCCCTGGGTTTGACTCAATGGCTGTAGCGCTTGACCTTGACTTGGTAGTTGAGGTCAGCGAAGCGCCAGAGTTTTCTTTGGTTGCAAACATCGACGTTCCAACGGACAAGAGCAACCTTCTTGTTCAGGCCTTTGAGCGGGTAATGCCAGCTGACGGCTACTCCTTTTCGGTCAACAGCTCGATTCCACTGTGTGGTGGGCTTGGTTCAAGTTCCTGCGCTGCACTTGGCGGAGTTCTTGCCGCAAGGGCCCTCGGCGGCGCAGTTGAGGATGCGCTCGCTCTGGCAATCGAGGTGGACGGTGTAACCGACAACGCCACAGCCGCATGGCACGGTGGTGTGGCAATCCACGCCGATGGCACTGTTGCCCGGATTGATCCGCCAAAGTCGGTCAAGCCGATCCTTGTAATCCCTGAAGACTCCGTGAACACTGCAGACGCTCGCGCCGTGTTGCCAGCGGAGGTTCCGATGGCTGACGCTGTGGCTAACGCAGGACTGGCAGCGATGCTCGCCGCTGGTCTTGCAACCGATGATGTAGACATGATCGCCTTGGGGCTCCGGGACCACCTCCACCAGAAGCGCCGCTCCAGCCTCTTCCCAAAGTCATGGGAGTTGCTGCAGAGGGCCGAAGACTTGGGAGCGTTAGGCGCGACTATCTCTGGTGCCGGTGCAGCCGTGCTTGTATGGGCTGCCGCAGAGGACGCTGACTCAGTTTCAACCAAGGTCGCGGATGACGTCGCTGGCTGGGCCACTGTGATCCGAACTGAGTTTTCGCCGCAAGGCGCCAAAGTCAATGGGGAGGAAGTTGCATGAACACAGCTGAGAAGTTCCGCAAGTGTGTAGAGACTCGGGACATCGAAGGAGCGCGAGAGCTTTTTTCTGAGGACATTGAGTTCCGCAGCCCCGTCGTGTTCAAGCCCTACCACGGCCTCGACGCGATCATGTTCCTGCTCGAGAATGTTGAGCAGACCTTCGAGAACTTCCGTTATGTCGACCAAGCTTCCGACGGCAATAGCCACATGCTCAGGTTTGAGGCCGAGGTCTCAGGGAAATCGCTTGAGGGAGTTGACCTTCTTCAAACCAACGACGAGGGGATCGTCACCAACTTCACTGTGATGATCCGTCCTCTCAGTGGCGCCATGGCACTTGGCGAGGCCATGAAGGCCCGCATTGAGGCTGCACTCGGCACCGCCGAGCAGCCTTCAAGCGAATAGTCCTAGACCATTCCCTCGAGCTTCGCTGCGGCTTCAGCTTGCCCAACTCGGCGCGCGACCTCCGCTGCTATCTGGAGGTAGTCAGCGGCTAGGTCGGGCCGGTGGTCAATGATTGACTGCCCCCGCTCCGCCGATTCTGCGTAGGCAATTGACGCTCTCACAGGAGGGTCAATCAGGCGGTCGCCGACATGTTCGCGGAGTGCTTCCTGGGCCTCGCGGGAGTGGACTGTGCGCAGGTCGGCGATGTTGAGGATCACGCCAAGCCAGTCGAGAGTTGGGTTTAGTCCGTCTCGGGCCAGCTCGATTACCTCGAGCGCCTGTTCCACGCCTTGCATGGCGAAGTACTGCGCTTCAGCCGAAATAAGTGCGTGGTCTGCTGCTACGAGCGCGTTGACAGTGAGGAGGCCGAGAGCTGGCGGGCAGTCAATGAGGACCAAGTCGTAGCTCTCTCCTACGTCGCCCAGTGCCTTGCGGAGGGTCAGTTCGCGACCCATCTTCCCGCCGAGCACGAGTTCGGCCTCGGCGAGCCCAAGGTTTGCCGGGATCACATCGTCATGGACGGATTCGGCTGCCGTTGCTCGGCCTAGCAGTACCTCTGCGACCGTGGGTGTTGCCTCAGGGTCAATGTCGAAGTAGTCCGACAGGTTGCCTTGGGGATCCAAGTCAATTGCGAGCACCTTTAATCCCGCGCGGCGGAAAGCGTCGGTCAGAGTCCTGACCGTCGTCGTCTTACCGGTCCCGCCTTTTTGTGAGAGAACAGCGATAGTCCGCGCCATCGGGGGTGAGTGTACGCCCATGGAGCATCAATGCGAAGGCGCAGCGGCCCCCGGTCCGAGCGTCGGTCTGAATAGACTCGGGCCCTGATGAACCCAGTCAAGGTCTCAACATCCATCGCCAAGCCTCGTGAGGAGGTCTGGGAATACCTCGTTGACATCGCAAACATGTCCGAGTTCACAGACCATTTCCTCAGTGAATGGCGCCTTACGCGTGAGAACCCACGAGGCAAGGGGGCTGGTGCTCGCTTTCGAGTGAAGGCTCCGCTCAATCGTTTTTCTTGGTCTGACCTCACGATCGTTGACGCCGAAGCGCCGTATCGGATCGTTGCCCGCGGAAGCGGCGGAAAGATGAATCGCATTCGTCAGCTCTGCATCATCACTCTGAACGAGGCAAGTGGCGGGAATACCCAGGTTGAGTGGAGCTGGGAGACAGTTCCCGCGAAACCGTCTGATCGGATCATGGAAATCGTCGGCGGCAGGGGTTGGTGGAAGCGCCGGATGTCCAAGGGAATCAGGCGTTTGAAGAACATTCTTGAGCAGGACCGTGGTCGCGGACAGCGAGTCACGGTGGCTGGTGGGTAGACTCTCGGATCGTGATTTCCGCCCCCAAGAAAACACTGTTCGCGGCCGCCGCATTGTGCGCCGCTTTGAGCCTCTCGGCATGTGGCGCTGAGAGCGACCCTTCGGTCGGCATCAACGAAGGCGCTTACGTTGACGTTGGCGACGTTGCCTACCAAGTTCAGATCAGCCGCACGCTTAATCCGAAGAGCCAAGAGGACCCAAGCTACTTGGTCGGAGTTCCCGCATCAGAGAACAAGCTTGGTTCGAACGAGCAGTGGTTCGCCGTATTCCTTCGTGCTCAGAACTTTGGTGACCACCCGCTTCCGGTCGCTACCAAGTTCCGCATCGTCGACACTGATATTCCAAAGGGCCAGGAGTACGAGCCGATCAAGCTTGACCCGAAGGTAAACATCTTCGCTTGGAACCCAACCAAGAAGCTTGACCCTTGGTTCATCTACCCAGATG
>CAZZKI010000088.1:0-1880 GCA_964654785.1 uncultured Solirubrobacteraceae bacterium | reverse complement strand
ATCTTCGCTTGGAACCCAACCAAGAAGCTTGACCCTTGGTTCATCTACCCAGATGCTTCGTCAGTCGCCGGTACTGGCCCAGTTCGTCAGGGTGGAGAACTCCTCTTCAAGATCAGCAACACGGTCTACCAGAACCGTCCGCTCATTCTTGAAATTCTCGGCAACGACGGTAAGCCCGTTGCCGAAGTTGACCTAGACCTCTAGCGGCTCCGCTTCAGAGCTTCTACGAAGATCTCGCGTGCTGCTGGAGCAGCCGTGTCTCCTCCGTGTCCTTGCCCGGCGAGCATGACTCCTACCGCTATGCGTGGGGCCCAAGCAGGGGCGAAGGCTACAAACCATGCATCGGTGTTTGCCGGATCGTTGGCCTCCGGCGCATTGGGGTCGTTCGGATCGGTGGGGACCGTGTCCCTGATCTCGGCAGTCCCTGTCTTGCCTGCGACCGAGCCACCGGTGATCGCAGCGCTCGTGCCCGTTCCGTAGCGCACCACGGCGATCATCATTTGCTTGAGGTCAGCTGCCGCCTTGGTGCTCATCGCACGGGTTGACTTAGGCCGCACACCCTTCTGGAGGGTCGGCTGGACGAACACACCCTTGTTGGCCACGGTGGCTGCGGTCAGCGTCATCCCCAGAGTTGAGGCCATGACCTGCCCCTGGCCGATCGCGGTTGTGCCGGTCGCGTCCTCTCCTTGAATTTGGTCGGACGGTGGGATTGTGCTGAGGGCGGCGCTGGGAATGTTGTGGAGCGGCTTGTTGAAGCCAAGCTTCTCTGCCATCTCAACGAGGCGGCCTGAGCCGACCTTCACACCAAGCGGCGCGAAGACGGAATTGCACGAATTCGCGAAGGACTGCACCAATGTTCCGCCGCAGGTTTCTCCGTTGGCGTTCTGGACTGGGCGCCCATCCAGGAGTGTCTGAGTCTCGTAGGGGTAAGTCGACTTGAGTGTCGCCGCGTGCGAGTCAAGTGCGGCAGCTGCGGTGATGATCTTGAACGTTGAGCCTGGCGGTGCCGTCTCGGAGAACGCGCTTCCGGCCGCAGCGAGCACAGCCCCAGTGTGAGGGTTCATCGCGATTGCTCCGCCTTGGCGTCCAGCAAGGGCAGCAGCGGCAGCGCGCTCAATCGACGGAACGATCGTTGAATTCACGTTTCGGCCCGGCCGCGGCTGCGTGTTGGCGAGCTGTCGAGTGCCCGCAAGCAAGGTCCCTCCGGGTGTACCGGCGAGCTGCTGCTGGAAGATCTTCTCAAGGCCTGAGATCCCAACCTTCGCGTCCTCCGGGTAGCCGTAAGCCTGCAAGGTGAGGCCAATGCCTCCGTCCGGGGTGCCAACGGTTCCAGCGATCTCACTCGCTACGTCAGATATCGGTGAAGTTCGCTCGGGTCCCTCGGCCAGAGCTTGTCCGTTGGAGGCGAAGATCGCTGCACGGGGAGGCATCGAGGTCTGGCGTGAAAGCTGTTCGCCAGGCCTCAGCCCGGGGAGGACCAGCGAGTCATTCCAAGCAACCTTTGCATCTGTTGCATCGTCAGTGAGGGGGATTCGTGCGTCGAGTTTGAGAGTGCCAAAAGCTCTCGTCTCAACAGTGAATGGAACTGTTACAGCCCCGTCTTTGTAGTCCTTTGGCTCATGAGCAATCAGCCGCCTCACCGTAGCTGTGGCCAAGGCCTGGCGCTGAGCTTGCGAGAAGGCCTCAAGGCTCGTCTTCTTCTTCGAGTCGTCTGAAAGAAGCTTGTACATCGCTTCAAAGTTCTGGTTGGACCACTGCTTCGCGTAGTCCCGCGCGACTGCGCGCCCGCCGTCGTCCCCACAGACAAGTCCTGCAAACAGAATCAGGACGAAAAGTCCTGCAACGCCGCCTACGGCTATGCGCCGTCGACGCTGGAGTTC
>CAZZKI010000087.1:0-5869 GCA_964654785.1 uncultured Solirubrobacteraceae bacterium | reverse complement strand
CGACCGAGAAGGCGCCTTACGAGCAGCGAAAGCGGGCTCACATCGAGCACCTGCGGCATGCGAGCGACGATGTCCTGCTGGTCACGGCGGCCGACAAGCTCCACAACGCTCGAGCCATCCACGCTGATCTACTAGTTCATGGCCCCGAGATGCTTGGGCGATTTAGTGGCACAGCCGAGCAGATCCTCTGGTACTACAACGGCATCCTCGCGGTACTTGAGGAGCGACAGGTCAGCCCGCACCTCACAAAGTCACTCCGGCACACGGTCGACGAAATGAGTGGTCTGCTGTGATGGCGCGGATAGCTCATCCGCACGGTCGGAATTTCATCTCGCCTTCTTGGGGACTCAATGTGTAGGCGACCTGCCGTCGTGTGCTCGGAACTGGAGAGTGACCCCACAAGGTGGCCAACCAACCAGTTGTTGCCGACTCCACCCCTGGCCCAAGAGGCAGCCGCTGCCGTGCAGCGAGTACTTCCCTTCGCCAAAGAGAACGACTCCGCGGCATGTCGCGAGATTCTCGGCGCGTTGATTCAGGAGCCGTTGGCCATCTGGTACCACGATCACGCTCAACACGTGTATCGAATTCGCGCTCTCGCGTTCCACGCATCACAGCCGGCCCCCCTGCCTAAGGCCCAGCGTGATCGGGCGTACCCGTTGAAGGCCATGGAACGTGAGGTCTTCGAGCGCGATGGCGGCCGCTGCCGTTACTGCCAGCTCCCGGTCATCTTGCGGGAGGATCAGCGCGCCATCTCGCGAGTAGCGGGCCCACTCTTCGCGCACTCGCGCAGGAACCTCGAGTGCTCCGGCGCCCTGATCGTGACGCGAGCATCTGCGGACCATGTGCTGCCCGTGTCCCGCGGCGGGAAGACGGAGCCCGACAATCTCGTCACGGCCTGCTGGCCCTGCCAGTTCGGGAAGAGCAACTACACCCCGGAAGAGCTCGGTATCGATCGCCCCAGCGTGATCCCCACCTAGGCCCCTAAGCCCGAGCCCCGTTTCGCAGCGAAACGGGCGCTCCCCCACCTCGCAGCGCCCAGCGCTGTTAATGCCCCCTGCCTCCGAGCGTCTCTTCTATGGCTGCGCCCAGCCAGGGTCGCTGTTAATGCCCCGCCCCCCAGAGCGTCTAGGAGGTGAAGGCACCTTTGTCGGCGGCGCCGACTGACTCCCTACGGTCCAATCCTCCACTCGCTAATCCGTCAGCTCTTTGAGTCTTTCAACAAGGCTCGCGGGGGCATTGCGATTGCCGGCCACGGCATCACATACGTGGGGACTAGTGTCAAGCGCGAGCCGCTCCAGAACAGGAACGGGAGTCAATTCGTTGCTAGCCAGAGCGACGCGAACTTCCGGGTCAGGATCAGAGGCCAGCGCTGACCGAGTCTCTTGACTTGCCTCCCAACTACTTGCCACAGACACCCTCACATTCACATCCACATCTCGAGACAGGCTCTCAAGAATGCGCGAAGGGGTCCTCCAATTCTCTGCCACACTCTCGCGAACACGCGAGGAGGCACTAGAGGCGAGACTCGCCAACACGACTACAGGCGTTTGCTCATGCCCAGCAACGGCAATTCTCAAGTCTTCGTCATCCAACTGTGCAAGCAAGGCAAGCAGCTGCGGGCGCAGATTGATATTCGTATATGGCAATTCCTGCAGGGAGGACAGCTCACCGCGCTGGAGGATCGTCCTTACGCCGTCTATCGGCATCGCCGGGTTGGCTATGAGGGCAACGTCAACGTTGCCCTCCCCGACCTGAGCCAGACTCAGAAGAAGTTCCGGAGGCGCTGCTGGGTTGCCAGCTACGTACTCGAGGTCGTAGGTGTCACCCGCGCGGACGGCTTCATAGAGGACGTTCGTGGGTGTCGAAGGATTGGCCAGCGCTCGCCATCGCGATCCCCAGTCCTTGCTCGCAGCAAATTGCGCAAGCGTGACCGCCGGAGTTCCAAGGTTCTCGGCCACAGCCTCTCGGACGTCGTCCTCTGGATCGTTGGCGAGGGCACTCAAGACGTCGGATGGCGCCCGAGCATTTGCGCCAACCACACCGCGCACGGTCACGTCAGCATCGCTGGCGAGAAGGCCAAGGGCTGAACTGGGAGTAGCAGTGTTCTCAGCAGCCGCTTTGCGGGTGCCGAGGTGCATGTCGAGCGCCAACTTCTCAAGCACCCCGGGTGGGGTGAAGAGATTTCTGGCAGCGGCCTCCCGAATCCGGGCTTCTATCGATCCTGAGAGATCTGCGAATGACTCAGGGGGAGTGGCACCACTTCGCGCAATGGACAACTCATCGCACGAGAGGATTACGTCGACGGGTACCGCTGGGTTGACCAGTGCTTGGGTTGCCGCACAGTGCCCGATCAAGGGTTCACTAGCCACAAGATGAGTTAAGACGCTTGGTGGACTTGCTGGGTTTGAAGCCACCCTTATCCGTACGAGCCTATTTGCGTCTTCGGCGAGACTGGCCAGGACCAGTGGCGGAGTGCTGGGGTTGGCGGCCACTGCACACCGAGTTGCTGCGTTCGACTCACGTGAAAGCTGCGACAAGATGTCAGGCGGTGTTCGCGGATCCTCGCCAGGCATCGGATTGGGAATTGTGGATTTGATGAGCCAGTGAATTCCTTCCTGCCTGTCTCCACATTGCAGAAGAAGGACGCCGAGTAGGCGCATCCCTTCGCGCAACTTCGACAGAACTTCGGAGTTCGCGTGACCGGTCGGCAATGAGCACCACTCTCTAAGTACCCGCATACGGCGCTGGATCTCATGGACCTCAAGATGTGACCAAATTCCGGTGGTGTTGTCCTGACTCCCAAGGGCACTCTCGGTGTCGAGATCATTGGAGAACAGCGAATCGATCGGATCCGCGAGGCCCAGGCCGCATTCGGGACAAAACTTCATGGTGCTAACTACTCGCCCACCGCACTGGTGACAGAATTTGGCCACGGCACCCCCCGATCTGATCCACATATGAACTTGCGGTCGCTGCGGGCACCAACGAGTATGACATTCGGCACGACTCCTTACCGCACCAAATCCTTAGGATTCTTCGCCAAGTCATGAAGACGTTGATTGGTAGTCGAGGAGTTGCCGGCCGCATGATGGCCAGCGAATATGGCAACCTCGACTGTAGTCTTGACTCGCATGACCGATTTCTCGATGGTTCCTGCCACCGGTTCCAACCCTAGACAGACCACCGAAAGAACTGGACCAGCGTGGGTGATCTCCCTGACTGGAGTATGTCTAAAGCGATTGGATCGCCCGCTAGCCGAGGAGACTTGACCTCGGCCCGTCCGGGAACATCCATGGAGACAAAGAGGTCGGGACGCGGAGGCGGTTGAGGAATGCGACATAGCCATTCCGGTAAGGGCCTGTTTGGCTCTTCAATCTGCACGCCCCAGAGCTGGAGCAAGGGCCGAAGGGCCACATCGATGCTCTTTCCGTCCCCCGCTACTACCGTTGCGCCCGGGACAAGTTCCTCGTCGGCGTAGCCAAGCCCAAAGCCGGGAAGAACGAAGAGTGTTCCGTTCGTCCACGCGCCGGTCGCTCCTTGGCTGTTTGTGATTCGAATGGTTGCTGTCCGGGAGGTAGAGGATGTGTACTTCACGCTCAGACCCATACCGGGATACAACTCGAGGTCGTAGCCCTGCCTCCTTGCGCCAGCGTTGTCACACTCAACGCCCAGCGCACGAGCAGTTGCCCCGAGCACCTGTTCGACCACAGAGCCGACTATGAACCTATTCTCGAAGGGGCCGGTGTCGTACCGCCGGAAACACTCCTCGAGGGCAGAGGAAAACTCGTCCTGAATTTCCTCTTGTTCACGCAGTCGAGACAACAGTTGAATGGCAAAGTTCCTTGGCGCCTCGTACACGTCACCCCCTAGAGCGGATTCTAAGCACGCACTAAGGCTGCGAGGCCATAGCCTCATCGGGACTATCGGGTGCCCTCTGGACCGCGTTGAGCAAACCGGGCGCCGTCTTCTTCAGTATGTCTTCGTCCCTCAAGCAGTGCTGGCGCAATACGTGCCACACAGCGCCGATGCTTACGCCATTCCCTAGTTGCTTGTAGGTGACGCTTGCCGACTGGTCACCGAAGTCAAACCAGTCAGGGAGCCCTTGCAGTCGAGCGGCCTCACGCGGGGAGAGCTTTCGCTCACGCGGACCTACTATGGACGTCTGGGTGATGGCGACGAGCGCCGGCACGTACGTGGCCCTTTTTGCTCGGATTCCTGATGGGCGAAGGTGCATGACGGTGTCCCAAAGTCGGGGAGTGTCCTGAGCTTGCCACTCCAATTTCCGCCGAGAAGGCGGGAAAGCCTCCGTACGCACCCCCCAGCGCTTCAGCCACCGGTCCAATGGACGCTTGTGTGCCGTGTAGAACTCGGCATTCTTCACTAGGAAATCAGCCTTCCAACTGGGTGTACCCGGCTCAATCACCAACTTGCGACTATCGACCCAGTGATCGGCCCAGATTGGGAAGCCTGGCAGGCGTCGACCTTGCCGCTCCTCCCACATCATCTGAACGAAATCGTCCCACGCATCTATCCAAAGCCGTTCCGAGTCGGACAGGTCGCATCCATCAGCATGGTGATCGGGGTCCAGCGGCAGATCGCTCTCCAGATTCCATGTCTGTGGATCCCAACCAGCAACCGCCCGCGGTCTCACGGCTGGCTCAGCCTCCAGACCCATGCCTGACTTGTCTACTCGCGATGCGGTAATGAATACCCTCTCGCGAACCTGCGGCCGTCCGCCCAGCGCAGGCGGCAGCAGGTGCGGAGAGAAGACAGCCGGCGTATCAGACACTCGGTAGCCTTCGTCACGGAGCGTCTCAACGATGACCTGCCACTCGTGAGCATGGCGCGGACCGGCAAGGTTTCGCACGTTTTCCAGAAGCACTACCGCTGGGCGCCGTTCCTGTACAACCCTCAGGATGTTCCAAAAGAGAGTTCCTCTGGTTTCCTCCATTCCTTGCTGCGCTCCAGACTTGCTGAACGGCTGACAAGGAAAGCCTGCAGCCAGTACGTCGTGTTGGGGGATGGACACCTGAGTTGCACTGGCGAGTTCCGTGATGTCGCCAAGGGCGCCTATCCCCCAGTTTCGTTCGTACACGGCGGCAGCAGAGGGATCGATCTCTACCGCCCGCACGCAACGTCCCCCCATGCCGCTGAGCGCCGCATGGAACCCGCCGATCCCCGCGAACAGGTCGACGAACGTGAAGGCCGGGCGTTGCAGGCGGGTCACATAGACAGCTTTGCCCAAGATGAGACCGGACGCAAGCACCAAGTGGGGCCTGTTCGAACATTTGTTCGTCTTTCAAGTTCCCGACCGTTTGTCTGCCCCCTTCCGTAACCTGACGGCCAGAGGAGGGGCCGTGGGGGACGCCTGGGATGAGTACGACGCATGGAACAGTGCCGTCGTTGACGTGATCTTTCTTGGCTGCGTGCCCTCAACCCCAGTCTACTTGGACATTGATGACCAGGTTCTGGAACAAGTGGCCAACTCCCTCAACCTCGCGAATGAGTCATCGGACCTAGAACGTCGCCTCTTTCAGGCGGTACGCGCCGTACTTAACGTCGACGACCGGCGCGATCACGGCGCAGTCTTTGCCCCAATTAGACAACGCGCGAAACGCTGGCTCGCAGCACGGTCGCGCCGAGGCACAGACCCTTCCATGGCGCCACCCGTGATCGCCGTCCTGACCTCATTCGCTCGTGCAGCGGAGCATATGGTCAGAGATGAGAAGTACTCCAGCAACGCGTACCTGCCAAGGCTTCTCGACCTTCTTGACTTGACTTCTGAAGATCGCCAGAGGGCCGAGGCCTCCTTCCGACATGAGTCCGAATTCTTCTGGGGCCTACTCAATCAATGGCTTGACGATAATGG
>CAZZKI010000086.1:0-5900 GCA_964654785.1 uncultured Solirubrobacteraceae bacterium | reverse complement strand
GTGCGGAAGCCTCGCGTCACAAGTACATCTGCAACTACGGGACTCACACCAAGCTGCGATACGAACTCCTCTGCGAGGCGGTCGTCAACCAGCGGAAAGTCAATCACAGGCATAGGAGCCTGTGGACGCAGTCGATCCCCGGTGCCTTCCTCTCTGAGCGCTCCCACACCAGTAAATCTACGCTTGGCTGCGGCGGCCAAAAATAGGCCGACCTAGAAAATCAAGCTATGCCTTGGCCTTGGAGCGGCGGCCTAGGAGAACCATCACGCCAATACCGATTAGGGCTCCCGGGATACCCTCCAGAGCGGTCAATAGATGGGTCTCAGATTCGCCGGGAATACTGAAGCCGCTGATCACAAAACCGAACAAGGCAGCGCCTAGCACGGCCCCTACGAATGCTCCAACGATGCCTCCCAGTGCGTGATCAGGAAGCCAAATGGTGAAGTGCCAGACAGCGAGGCCCATCATTACCCAAGCGAGCATTCCCATCAGCGAGGCCTCCCATGCTTTCGGCCCTTCTTACTGGCCTTAGGTGACTCGTTAGCAGCTTCATCATCCTCTGCTGCGTCAGGCGCGTGACTAAATTCCTTCTCGACGGATTCCTCGGCGGCAGCCTCGGCAAGCTCACGCTTGACATCAGCCTCCATCGCAGCGAACTCTTCAGGAGAAACCGGAGCCACCCCTGTCGCGAGGTCTTCCTGGGCTTCGAGCCGGCTCTTTGGCATCGGAGCTTTGGGTTCAGCTGGAGTTTCAATTGGACCACCGAAGTAGGCCGGAACCTTGCCGTCAGGCGCTGACGCCTTGATGCGAGCAGTGCGACGAGCGTAAGCTGGCTCCCGCTCCTTCCAATAGGTCAAAACAGGCGACGCAATGAAAATGGATGAATATGCGCCTGAAGCAACGCCTACGAGAAGGGCGAATGCAAAGTCCTGCAACGTGGCACCGCCAAAGACCATCAGGGCCAGAATCGGCAGCATTGTGGAGAACGACGTGGCAAGCGAACGGGTGAGTACCTCACTCATTGAGCGGTTCACGATCTGTGAGAAGGCAGCCCGCGGCATGCGCGGAGTGTTTTCGCGCACGCGGTCAAACACGATGATCGTGTCGTACAGCGAGTAACCAAGAATGGTCAAGAGCGCCGCCACGGTTGCGGTCGTCACCTCCCTCCCCGTGAGCGAGTACACACCCGCCGTGATGAGAAGGTCGTGCATAAGCGCGATAAGAACCGGTACAGCGAACTTCCACTCGAACCGCAGTGCGATGTACGCGCTGATCACGATCAGCGAGATGATGATTGCCTTAATGGCTGAATCCGCGACTGTTTGGCCAAAGGTTGGTCCGATGGACTGACTGTTGAAGTTGCTGGTTCCACCAAAGTCCTTGTCGAGGACACGATGAACTGCACCAACCTTTGCTGGATCCAGCTCGGTCGTGCTGATCTGGAAACCGTTGGAACCCAAGTCCTTGTTTGACACTCGCTGGATTGATGCATCTGAAACTCCCAGCGAATCGAGCGAGGCTCGAATTTGATCCTCTGTCGCCGGCTTGTCAACTGCGGTCACGATCCGAGTGCCCGACGTGAAGTCCATGCCCAGATTCAGACCCTTGCCTCCAATGGCGAGGGCACCGATCACGAGGATCACTCCTGACAGGGAGAAGAACCAACGGCTCGCGCCCATGAAGTCGTACTTCCACGCCCGCTCCTTGCCAGAGGCTCCAAGAGCCGCGGGGCTGGAAACCAGCGAACTGCCTGACATCAAGCCAAGAGCAGCCTGCGTGGCCGCCACGGCCGTCAGCAGCGACAGGACGGTGCCGAGTCCGAGCATGACGGCGAAGCCTCGGACTCCAGCGGTGGCGAAGCCGAAAAGGATGAACGCGGTGAGCAGCGTGACGATGTTGGCGTCGATGATCGCTGACAGGCCCTTCTTGTAGCCCTGCGCGATACCGGCAGGGATGGAACGGCCAGAACGAATCTCTTCTTTGACACGTTCGAAGATCACGATGTTGGCGTCGGCCGCGACTCCGATGGTCAGAACCAGTCCAGCGAGGCCGGGCAATGTGAGAGTGACATTGAACGTCTTCACTACTGCAAAGAGGTAGATCGCGTAGATGATTAGAGCTACGCAAGCAATCGCTCCGAGCACGCGGTAGAAAAGAAGCAGGAAGAGCATGACGACCGCGAGGCCAACAAGGCCAGCAACCAGACCCTGGTCGAGAGCCTGCTTTCCGAGCGTTGCAGACACCTGAGTCTGGGAAATCGGCTTCAGGTTAATTGGCAGTGCGCCCTGCTGCAGCAGCTTCGCCAGATCCTGAGCAGACGAGATGGTAAACCCGCCAGTGATGATGGCACCGTTCCTGCCGTCAATTCCGTCGGGAAGATTGCCGTAATCAACCGAAGCGACTGAGATCAGCCTCTGGTCGAGCGCTACTGCGAAGTGCTGAACTGGGCGACTGCCTTGGAAGAACGCAGCAAGCCCTTGGCCGCGCTGAGCAATGTCTCGAGTGGTGTCGTGGAAAGCGTTCTGGCCCTTGTCGGTGAACTTGAAGGCAACATCAGGTGTGCCGCCTGTGTTCTGGTCAAGGTCCTGCTTCGGATCGCGGATGTCCTTGCCGAAGACCGCAACCTGGTCACGGAGCACGTACCACTTGGCAGCACTCGGGTTCTGCTGCATCTTCTCAAGTTCCTTGCCCTTATAGACAGCCATAAGGACCACAGTTCCCTGGGGCACTTCCACGAGGATGGAACCGGCGGGCCTCTTCTTGCCTGGAAGTTCGGAGTAAAGATCCTTGAGCGAGGTGTCGGGGCCCGCAAGAAGCTTCTTGCCACCCTTATCGAACAGCCAGTACTGCGGACCAACGCGAGAGATGTCGGCTCCTCCGCGAACAGGCTGCTTTGCCGCGAGTTGCACCGCCTTAAAGAGACTCTGGCCACCTTCTGGAGCGCCCGCGTAGCTCATCAGCTTGACTGAGCCTGGGTCCTTAGTGGCGAGCCCTTCTGAGGCGATCTTGCCTTCAGGCGTGATGACGTTCTTTTCCCAGTCGTAGAAGACAAGCTGTGCCTGACTTCCGACGAGCTTCTGGGCCTTTTCAGCGTTGCTTACAGCTGGAAGGCTGACTGTGATCTGGTTGTTCCCCGAGGCCTGAATCTCAGGTTCAGACACGCCCAAAGCGTCAACCCGGTTTCGCATGATGTCAATCGCTCGGTTGATGGACTCCGTGTTGACCTTCGACTGAGGGGTTGGCTGAGCTTCGTAGACAAGCTGAACGCCGCCCTTAAGGTCCAGACCAAGGTTGGTCGGCTTCGCGTAGATGGCCCACCCAGCAAGGATCAGCAGGGCGCCGACGGCGATGAGAAGCCAGAGATTTAGCTTGTTACGTGACATCTGAATCAGCGAGCCTAACCGGTTTCCGGCGTGAGGATCAGCAATAGGCCGCCGTCTTCATCGTAAGCGGGAAAAAGATCAGCCTTTGCGCGGGCTGGAAGGTCGCCTTCGGCGTTCACTTCAACCTCTTTGTCAAGAGCCCTTACCCCCCACTCGAGAACCGTTCCAACAACATCGTCTCCTTCTGCAAACTGGAGTCCCAGAACGTCCGCTACGGGCCGGCCGATCACCTTCTCGTCGTTAAGTCCGGTTAGCTCAAACGATCCATTGCCGCAGCCGATCACTCGCCCTTCCGCGTCACAGGTGAAGAAGGCGGCGTTAGGCGCCGGGTAATAGTCGTCAAGCAGCTCGAAGAGAAACCCATTGCCGCAGCTCTCGCATCCTGGAGCTTCACGTCGGAAACCAGAGTGCTTGTCGGTGCGAGCGGTCCGGTGGCCGCAGTTAGGACAGATGAATGGATAAGCCAAGGTTCGGCGAGAGTAGCGACTAGGCGGGCGGCTATCCGCAGGCTCACTCGCCGAGGCCGAGCTGGAGTCCGCCTGGCACTTCAAGACCGAGATGGTCAAAAGCCCGCCTCGTAGCTGCGCGGCCGCGTGGCGTTCGTTCAATCAACCCTGTCTTGAGCAGATACGGCTCGTAGACATCCTCCAGAGTGTCCTGCTCTTCCGACACAGCTGCAGCCAGAGTCGAAAGGCCCACTGGGCCTCCGGAGAAGGTTGAGCAGATGGCCCTGAGAATCTCTCTATCCAACCTGTCGAGCCCAAGCTCATCAACATCGAGCGCACCAAGCGCCTCCTCTGCGACCGGCTGAGTGACGACAGCTGAACCCGAAACCTGGGCATGGTCGCGAACGCGTCTAAGAAGCCGATTGGCAACGCGTGGCGTGCCCCTGCTCCGCAACGCGATCGCATTCGAACCGCCCGCATCGATCTCTACACCAAGGATTCCCGCAGAGCGAGACACGATTCGCGCTAGGTCGGGCGCCTCATAATGCTCCAGCCGGAATTGCAGCCCGAAGCGATCCCGGAGGGGACGACTCAACGCCCCAGCACGAGTAGTGGCTCCGATCAGAGTGAAAGGAGGCAACTCCAAAGTCACAATCCGCGCTCCAGCACCTTGACCAACCGTGATCGGCAAGCGGAGATCCTCCATTGCCGGATAGAAAGTCTCCTCGAGTGATTTGGGAAGTCGGTGGATCTCGTCGAGGAAGAGGACGGACCCAGGCTCCAAGGCGCTCAGAACTGCGGCCACGTCCGCCTTCTTTTCCAACGCAGGTCCTGCGGTGGGAACGAATGCCGCTCCCATCTCCTCGGCCACGATCCGCGCGAGTGAAGTCTTACCGAGCCCAGGTGGGCCCGCTAGGAGAACGTGGTCAAGGGCCTCCTCCCTCCCCTTGGCAGCCTCAATCGCAACTCCAAGCTGAGAACAGACCGCATCCTGCCCAACGAAATCCTCAAGGTTCGTCGGCCTAAGCGAAAGGTCCTGATCGTCATCCGGCAGCTCATCCGGAGTTTGGATTCGATCTTCGCTCATCGCGAACGGGCCTTCAACGCAGCCTGAATGAGCTCTTCGACCGTTTCGCCTTGGGCCTCGTCCAGAAGGCCGTCAACCAGGCGTTCTTCTACTCCTAGCCCTAACAGGCCATCTCGCGCCAAAGCTCTCGGTGAATCACTGGCGGCATCAGGGGCCAGAGCAATTCCCTCACCAATCTGCTCCCTGAGGTCCACACAGATTCGTTCGGCCGTCCGCTTACCCACGCCTGGCACTGCCTGAAGCCGCGCCACGTCACCGCCTGCAATCGCTGCGCGCAATGCAGGAGACGGCGCGCTTCCGACGACTGCCAGAGCAACCTTAGGCCCGACAGACGAAACTCCGAGAAGCGCTTGGAACAGCGAGCGTTCATCAGCATCGGCAAACCCATAGAGGCTCATCGAGTCGTCCCGGGAAATCAGATGGGCATGGAGGCGAACCTCAGATCCAATCGCAGGCAGACTCGCCGTGGACTGAGCCGAGAGGTTGAGGTGGTAGCCCACGCCAGCGCAGTCAACAATTGCGTGATCTAGCCCGACTTCGATCAGCTCGCCCCGGATGCGACTGATCATTGGGTAGCCACCAACATCGGCGCATGGCTCATGTGACAGATGCCAGCCGCAAGAGCATCGGCCGCATGGTCTGGAGTCGGCGGTTTGGGGAGCGACAAAAGCTGCTGCACCATCACTGCAACCTGTTCCTTATCGGCAGAGCCGCTTCCGCAGACCGAAGCTTTGATCTGCTGAGGCGTGTAGTCGTGACACGAGATACCGGCCGCGGCAGCTGCGACTAAGACCGCGCCTCTCGCCTGGCCTACGGCAAATGCGGAACCTACGTTCTTGCCGAAGTAGACATCCTCTATAGAGACGGCGTCGGGCTGGTGCTCGTCAATGAGCTCTTTGACCCGTCGGTGGATCACCAGGAGCCGATCAGCGGCCTGCAACTTGGGACTGGTCAGGATCACACCGCCGTCCAAGGCAACCATGC
>CAZZKI010000085.1:0-5901 GCA_964654785.1 uncultured Solirubrobacteraceae bacterium | reverse complement strand
TGCGCAACTGCTGACCCGTCGACATGCGTGAACATCACGGGTGCGATTGTCAAGACCTACACGCCATTCTCGGCTGATGTTGGCCAGCGTGTGAGGTTCTCAGCAACGTTCACCGGTGGTGGTAAGACCGTGACTGTCTGGTCGCCAATCTCAGCAGTGGTGATGCCGTCAATCACGACTGCACCAGCGCTGACCTATGAGACTGGCTTCACAGCCCCAGTTAAGGGCCGCTTCGTTGGTACGACCAGTGGCCGCGTTGAGGGCTGGACACTCCTCCCAACGCGCCTCTATCAGTGGCAGCGTTGCCCGGCTGCTGGCGGTGCGTGCACCGACATCGCTGGAGCGACGACCACGGTCTACAGGGCCACGGCCTCTGATGTCGGCTTCAAGCTGAAGCTGCAGTACGTATTCAAGGCTGACTCTGTAGCTCCGCTTAACGGCTTTAGCCTGAATGGAGTCACCGACCTGACTCCGGTGGTAGCTGCCAGCTAAGGCGCACAGGACATGAAGCTGTACCGAGGGGCGGCCACTGGGCGCCCCTCATGGTTTACGAGTCGCAAATTGACTACTCTTACGGCATGGCCAAGGGAAAAGTGGAAACCGATACTGAGCGCCAGCGCTATTCACCGGAGGAGAGGAAGCAGCTCATCCTTAAGGCAGCGAGGCGGGTTCTTCTCGTCAACCCTGACGCCTCCCTTGAGGACATTGCCGAGGAGGCCGGGATCACCCGCCAGTTGGTCAGCCGTTATTTCCCTGGTGGAGGGATCACCCCGATTGCCGAAGCCCTCTTTGACGAGTACGAGCACCACTTCGCACGGATCTTCATTGACCTCCCCAGCGAGGGGTTGGAGAGCAACGACGAGGTTGAAGCGGCTGCTGCCAAAGCGATTGCCAGATTTCTTGATTGGGCAGAAGAGGATGGCCAGCCTTGGCTGTTTGGCGGGGAGGGCGCTGCGATTGCCGCCCAGCTTTCAGCACGACGTGCTGAACTCCGCACCAACCTCGCGATGGTGATGCTCCACTTCGTCAGGAAGCTTGTGAAGGAGAACGACTCGACTCGTATTGCACTTCAGGCAGAGCAGCGAGCAACAGACGAGATTCTTTGGCAGATGCTGACAGGGCAGGCTTCACGGGAGGATTGCGAACGGATCCTCAACCTTCGCTTTGACGTTTTGATTGAGCAGGTTCTGCCTGCTCTTGATGGCCGTAACGGCTAAGTCTCAGACAGCGAAGTCTTCAGCGTCGTGCGGGCCAACGCACGCGATTGATGGCGAGTCGGGGATACCCGCACTGACTTGGACAACCTCTTCAAATGTCACAGCGTCCATTGCCTCGATCGCTGCGTCCGGGTTGACTGGCTCGCGCCTGACAATCGCCTGGCCGGCGGCATGGCTGGCGACGGCACCGGAGCGCTCAAAGGCAAGAACCCGCGCGCCTGAGGCGTAAGAGCGAGCACGCTCAACCTCTTCCTCGGTAGGCCCGTTTTCACGAAGCTCGCTGACGATGTCGCGCATGACTTGGTAGGCCTCAATGCACTTGTCGGAGTCAAGACCTGCAGACAGCTGGAGGCCTGGAATGTCTGAGTGGCTAAACGAGAACGCACCCACTGAGTAAGCGAGTCCACGCTTTTCACGGATCTCGCTGAACAGGCGTGAGCCCATTGAGCCACCAAGCAAAGTCGAGTAGATGGCAGCGGCCGCGCGGGCCTTCGGGTCGTCAACATCAACCTCCGGGCGGTAGATCATGCGGAGGTGTGACTGGTTGGTGTCCTTACGCTCAACAAGCACTTGGCCTTGGTGGGCCGGTGCTGGCTCAAAGGCCTCAGGTTCTGCCAAGTCAGGGAAGCGGGAGAACATCTCGTCAAGGTCGTCGTCGCTGGGCAGATGGTCAAGGTTGCCAACGAGGAACGCGCCACCCGTGCGGCCTGACCAACGGCGGTTACGGAACTCAACAATTCCCTCACGCGTGAAGGTGTCACGCAGATGTTCCGCTGGGCCCAGCACAGTGCGGCCGAGTGGGTGGTCGCCATAAGTCGCCTTGTCGATCAAGTCGTCCGCGACAGATGAGGGTTGGTCGTCGTAGCGGGCGATCTCTTGAATTACGACGCCACGCTCCTTGTCGAGCTCAATTGGGTCAAGCGCAGGGCGGCCAACGAAATCGGTGAGAAGATCAATTGCCTCAGGTGCCTTCTCTGCGCGGGCGGTGATGTGGAAGGCCACCAAGTCATGTGAGGTGTAGGCGTTGAGAACAGCGCCCAGTCGCTCAGCGGTTTCGTTTACCTCAGTGTGGGTTGGGTACTTCTCGCCACCCTTGAACACGAGGTGCTCAAGGAAGTGGGCCATGCCGTTCTCCTCTGGGCGTTCTGTCCGGGCACCAGCGTCAAAAGCTGTGAGGATCGTAAGAGCACGAGTACCGGGGAGCGGGATGCGGTGGATGGGCAGGCCGTTGGAGGCAGTGGTGACAATGGATTCGGGCATGAGCCCATCCTAGTTGGCTTTCCCCGCGTGGCCGCGCCAGCTAGGCCCGCTTAGCCCAAATTGGTGGGCGAAAGCGTGCACAAGCTCACCCATAGGCAGGAAAATCGCTGCGAGGGTCCAAAGGCCTGATGAAGATGGATGAACGCGCTTCCAAAGCACGTGGGCTGAATCGCCTGCGCCGTGCAGAACACACTGAGGCGGCCCCAGCTGAGGCCGAGAAGGCAGCTGCTGCGCCACGCATGCCCGCTGGACAGCCAGTAGTTGAATTCCGCGGTGTACATTTGGCTTACGACGGTGGCCATGTTGCCCTCGACGGAGCCACCTTCGCTGTAGAGCGCGGAGAGTTCGTATTCCTAGTGGGGCAGACAGGTTCCGGCAAGAGCACGGTAATGCGGCTCCTCACCAAGGAACTTGACGCAACTTCAGGCACCGTTCGCGTTGCAGGACGCGACCTGGCTGCAATTGACCACAAGAAGGTTCCCTTCTACCGCCGCAACGTTGGAGTTGTCTTCCAAGACTTCAAGCTTCTCCCTAACCGAACGGTCTACGACAACGTTGCCTATGCGCTGATGGTGACTGGCCACAGCCGCAAGGAGATCCGTCGTCGTGTGCCGGACATTCTTCGTCTCACAGGCCTTGCGACCAAGCTCCACGCCTACCCAGACCAGCTCTCTGGCGGCGAGCAGCAGCGCGTGTCAATCGCTCGAGCATTCGTGAATCACCCGCCGCTGCTTCTGGCCGACGAGCCAACCGGCAACCTCGACCCTGAGACGAGCATCGGGATCATGCAGCTCCTGTACAGGATTAATCGCACGGGCTCGACCGTTCTCGTTGCAACTCACGACCACGCCATGGTTGACCGCATGCGCCGCCGCGTTATCGAGCTTGAGAAGGGCCGCATCATCCGCGATGAAGCGACTGGCCTCTACGCCCGTGACGAGAACACTCGTGAGTTCGCTGCCCGCCTTCGCGGTGACCTTTCAGCCCGCCCAGACCTGGATGGGGGCGAATAGCTGATGGACAGCATCAACTTCTTCGTACGCGAGGCCCTGCGCACCCTGCGCAGGAATGCGATGCCTTCGTTCGCAGCGATGGTTGCGGTGCTCGTGACAATGCTTGTCCTCGGCGTATTCATCCCGATTGTCCAGGCAGCCAACGGTGCCGCAAACAGTGTGCGTGGCCGCGTTCTGGTTGACGTCTACATGACGACCGGTGCAACCTCGACCGACGTGCAGCGGGTCCGCATGAAGCTCGACGGCATCAGCGACGCTGGGAAGATTGAGTTCGTCAGCAAGGAAGATGCTTTTAAGCAGGAGAGCAAGCGCGACCCTGAGGCATATGCCCTCCTTGGCAGTAACCCGCTACCTGACACGTTCCGCGTAACGCCTAAGAGCGCCGATGACCTCAACGTGTTGAAGGCAGACCTCTTGAAGCTCAAGGCGACAGAGCCAGGTATTGACACAGTTCGCGACCGCCGTGACGACACCACCAAGATTCTCCAAGCCACCAAGTTCGTGAAGATCACTGTGGGCGTGTTGGCGGCGCTCCTGATCGCAGCTTCAATTCTGCTCGTTGCAAACACAATCCGCCTTTCCCTCTTCTCGCGCCGCCGCGAGGTTGAGGTGATGAAGCTTGTTGGAGCGACTGACCCGTTCATTCGTTGGCCATTCGTCTTTGAAGGCTTGATTGTTGGCACCGTGGGAGCAGTTGGTGCAGTCCTGATCCTCGGGATCGCCAAGGTTGCTCTGCTTGACCCTCTTGCCAGCGACTTCGCTCTGATTGCCGCACCGCAGACGCTCGCATTCCCGCTGCTTGTGCTGATTCTCCTTGCCGCTGGCGCCGGTCTGTCCGCGCTGGGTTCGGTTGTCTCACTCCGCCGCTACCTCCGCATCTGACGAACATCGGCTCGCGGGTAACCTGAAGCGATGCGCAAGCTTGCACGCATCGTCATTGCGGGAACACTCCTGCTCGTTGTCTTCACGGCTGGCCTCCGTTTAGGTGGTAACCCGCTAAGCCTGCCCGCACCCCTGAGGGCGCTTGCTGGCTCGTCGAGCGAGACAGCGTTCAACCAGGCCGCCCGCTTGATCAAAGACGACTACTACCGCCCGATTCCGGAGTCCCAGATCCAAAACCGAGGGATTGACGGGCTCGTAGACAGCCTCCACGACCGCTTCTCTGCCTACCTGGACCCGACTGAGTACAAGGTCTTCAAACACAGTCAGAACCCTCACTTCTCAGGCATTGGCCTTGACGTTCAGTTCGCGCCACGCGGGCTTGCCATAACCCGAGTGTTCCCTGGTACCCCCGCTGAGAAGGCTGGGATCAAGGCTGGGGAGACGATTGTCAGCGTTGACGGAAAGTCGATTGCTGGCAAGAAGGTTGCCCAGTCGGTCGCGCTCGTAACAGGCAAGCCAGGCACCCTTGTACGAGTTGGAGTCGTTGACAAGAACGGGACCCCACGCGTGGTCTCAGTGCGACGCGCAACCATCACTGTTCCGTCAGTTGAGACGAAGCTCATTACCGCGCCGAATGGCAAGAAGGTGGGGGTAGTTGCGCTGAGCGGCTTCGTTCAAGGTGCGGGGGCTCAGGTTTCAACTTCGACCAAGTCCTTAGTGAAGCGGGGTGCGCAAGCAATCGTCTTGGACCTCCGCGATAACGGCGGCGGCTTGCTTGACGAGGGAGTCTCTGTCGCGAGTGTGTTCATTCCCAAGGGAACGATCGTCGTGACGAAGGGAAGGGCGCGCGAGCGGGAGGTCTACGCAGCTACAGGCGGGTCTATCTCGACGAAGATTCCAGTCGTGGTACTGGTGAACCGAAACAGTGCGAGTGCATCAGAGATCGTCACCGGGGCCATTAAGGACACCAAGCGCGGCATTGTCGTTGGAACACAGACTTTCGGTAAGGGTGTTTTTCAAGAGATCACAGAACTGACCAACGGAGGTGCGCTCGATATCACCGTTGGCGAGTACTTCACTCCTTCCGGCCGCAACCTCGGTGGTGGGGGAGTCAAGACTGGTGCCGGGATCGCCCCGGACGTAGCGGTGCCGAGCAAGGCTGGCTCTGCTGCTGCCCTGCAGCGAGCAGTTGCAGCTGCAGCTGGTGAGGCCAAGTGACCCCTTCTGGTGGCGGGCGCTCCAAGCGCGATTCCAAGGACGTTAAGCGGAAGAAGGGTGGCGGCAAGGCGGCCACCTCCAAGTCAGGAAAGCCGCGTTCGAAGACCAAGAAGAAGGTCAAGGCGACTCCTATTCAAGCCGCCAAGAAGAAGGCGAAGAAGAAGTCCAAGCGGCCTGCCGTAGCTGCACGCACAAAGGGGAAGGCTTCCGACTCTGGCAGCCCAAAGGCGAAGGACCGCCGCAACCGTGACCGCAGCCGCACCGCGGCCGAGAAGGAGCAACGCGCTGCCCAGAGAGACAGCCGCCGGTCT
>CAZZKI010000084.1:0-5921 GCA_964654785.1 uncultured Solirubrobacteraceae bacterium | reverse complement strand
ATGGTGCTGCTGTTTGCCGCAGCCGAGGGCCGTCGCAGCTACAAGAAGGAGGAGTAGGAATGCTCCCCATGTCTTGAGTCTCTTAGGGCTCACACCTTCAGTATTGCGAGAGGCACGCACAGTGCCTGCAGTTTCATCGCTTGAGCAGTACCCAAGTGAGGGCTGCGACGAAGCCGATCTGGCCGAATGTAAGAGCAGTGCCGAGGTTTTTTGCGCCGAAGATCGCTGCCAAGGCTGTGCCAGCAATCAGTCCTGCGAGGGGGATCAAAATGTTCTTGAGCATCAGCGGGCCTCTAGTTTGGCGCATTGCGGGCAGAGGCCGTGCAGAGTCACATCGTGGGCGTCGATTTGGAAGCCCTTTGCTTCGCTGAGATTGTGGAGTGCGTGCTCGAGGGCAGCGTCCTCAAACGGTATGACTGAGCCACATCCCCGGCAGAGAAGATGGTGATGGTGGTGATGCGGGTCGGAGCCAACCCGCTCCCAGCGGGATCCTGACTCGCCGAGGTCCACTCTCTGAACGAGTCCCACTTGGGCAAGCGCTTCGAGCGCTCGGTAGATGCTCGCCTTACCCACTTTCCGGCCTTGTTTTCCGAGGGAGATCTCGATTTGTTCAGCTGAGACAGCGCAGCTCTCCTCTGCGAGTTGATTGATCACTGCAGCTCTTGCGCCGCCGGCTCGCCTGCCGGATGCCTGCAGCTCGTTGGTGGCTTGGTCGATCCAGCCTTTGTCTGGCTTGTTCATGCCTGCCCCCTTCGTGGCCAACGAGCGCTTGCGAGGGCAGCTGGAAGGATTGCGCAGATCGCGATCGCGGGGCCAGTTGCCACATCTAGGTGCCATGAGGCTTCAACGCCGACCCCCACGGCAAGAATTGCGATGCCAGCTGCAATCCAGATCATCTGGCCGGCTCTCGCTGACGCGACTTTTCGAGCTGCGGCGGCGGGCCCAACAATCAAGGCGACAGCCAGCAGGGCGCCAAGGCCCCTAGCTGCAGCCGCAGTCGCGATTGCGAGCAAGAGAAGGACTATGCCGTCAGCCAGTGCATTTCCGGTGGACAAACCGGAAGCGAGGAGTTGCCAGTGAAATCGGTACAGAGCCGTTGCGACAGCGGCTGCCACGAGGAGCGCCGCGATTAGGTCGAGTCGATCCGTTGCGAGAACGTCGCCGAACAGTGCACTTCCGGTGCCGGCTGGGATAGGCCCGGAGAGTGCGAGGACTGCCCCGAGTCCAAGCATCGGGACAATCGCGATGGTGACAGCGTGGTTCTCCTCTGTGATGAACCGCCGGGCTCCGAAGATGGCAAGCGCTGACAGGCCCAGGCCCACGAAGCCACCCAGAGCCACTGGGAGTCCGAGAATGGCTGCGGCCACGATTCCGGGGAACATCCCGTGAGAGAGTGACTCAGCGGCATAGGGGAGGTCTCGCAACAAGACCCAGCATCCGATCGCGGCGGCGGCTGCGCCTGTGAGCATTGCAACGATGCCCCCGCGAGCGAGTAGGGGCGCCTGCCATGGTTCTACCAGCCAGTTGATCGCGGAGGGCATCAGTGGTCGTGGTCGTGGTGGTGGGGAGGTGCCATGAAACCTCCGTCGGGGAGTTCAAGCAGGTCGGACCCGAAGGTTTCCACCAAGGCGTCGCGCCCGAGGACGTCGTTTGGAGCTCCGAATGCAACCTGGTGGCCATTGAGGCAGAGCACCATCTCCCATGATTTGGCCTGTTCGAGGTCGTGGGTTGCGATCAGCAGGGTTCGGCCTTCTTGAGCTAGGTTTGCGAGGAGATCCTCAAGTTGCTCAGCGGACCTTGCATCCAGCCCAGCGAATGGCTCGTCAAGCAGAAGGAGGTCGCCTCCTCCGGCCAGTGCGGCCGCAATTCTTGCCCGGCGACGCTGGCCGCCAGACAGATCGCCAAACCTAACCTGCGCCCGGTCTCTGAGGCCAACCGATTCGAGTGCTTCAAGCGCGGCTGTCCTTTGGGCTCGCCCCGGGCGACGCCACCACTTGATCGAGTCCAAGGTTCCGCAGATTGCTACATCAAGGGCGGTTGCAGGCCAGTCAAGACGGCCGCTGTCGCCCTGCGGGACGAGCCCAACTGTTCCCTCGATCTCGAATACTCCGCTGATTGGCTCGAGCTCGCCGCTCAATGTCTTGATCAGAGTGGATTTACCGCCACCATTGGGGCCAAGTACCGCCACCCTTTTTCCGCCGGGAATCGAGAAGTTCAAGTCGGTGAGAACTCCTGTGCCGTCGTATCCAGCGGTCAGTGAGCTTGCTGAGACGGTGGTCATGATTTCTCCTTGAAGTGGCACTTGACTCGGCCCCCTGAGAGTGCAGCCACGAGCCGTTCAACGTTTCCGGTCCACATTCCCGCCCACGTCGAGTCCTTTGCGCCGGCTGGGCCGAGGGTGTCAGCGTCGAGCTGAACGTCGGAGCGGACTTGCGCCTCGCGGGCGATGTTCTTGGCAAGGCGTGAATCAAGCGACCTTTCTGGGAACACTGCTTTCACTTTGTACTTTCGAATGTCGCTTAAGACCTTGTCTAGCTGCAGTGGAGTCGGTGCAGCAGCAGTTGATTGCGAAGAGAGCAGCGAGCCTTGAACGGTTAGCCCAAGTCGGTTAGCCAAGTATTGAAATGCGTCGTGGTCTGTGATCAGGCGGCGCTCATTCGGGGACAGTTGATCTACGCACTTCCTCCCTTGCTCTTGCAGGGAGCGCGCTGTGGCAGCGAACTTCGCTGCTCGCTGTGAGAACTTGTCCGCGCGAGCGGGGTCTACCTTGGCTAGCGCTCCAGCGATGGTTGTCGCAGCTGCTGCAGCATTGGTTGGGTCTTGGAACCAATGGGGGTCAGGATCAGTTGATCCCTCTGCGGTCAGCCGGACCGGAAGAGTTGGGAACAGGTCAACCACCGTAGCGTCGCTGCTCGTCCGGCTGTGGAGGCGCTCTGCCCAGCTGTCAAGCCCTCCGCCGGAGAGGATCAACAGCTTGGAGTCAGCCAGCGACTCTGTGTCGCTAGGGCGAGGCTCCCACTCATGTGGATCAGCGCCAGCAGGCACAAGACTCTTCACGGCGAGGTTGCTGCCAGCGACACTTTCCGCAATCGAGGCGACGATGGGAGTCCCAGTCACGACCTCGGCTTTGGTGGCGTTGCCACACCCTGCCGAGAGCGTTGCGGCTGCGGCTGCAGCACCAGCCAAGGCCTTAGTGCCCATCGCTCGGCGTGTGGCTGCTCGTATGGCTGCTGAGACAACAACCGCAGCCCCGGCCAGAAGCGCGATTGTGGCGCCAGGGGGAGTGTCGATTCCAAGCGAGACGGTGAGACCGCCCAGCCCCACAATCACACCAACCAGCAGAGTGCGGAGTTGCCAGCCGCGGATAGTGGATGACCAAGGTTGGGCAGCGGCTGCAGGGAGAATCAGCATTGTTGAAGAGAGCAGGGCCCCAGTAGCTGGGAGCTGAGCAATTACCGCGATGGCCGTCACTAGAAGCAGTAGCCCGTCCCAGTGGCGTGGATTGCGCTGCAGGAGGCCTTGAGCGAGCCATCGAGGGCCGGCCAGTCTCGCTGCGGTAGCCGCAGCAACTAGGGCGATGGCTCCAGTTATGACATCCAGCCATGACCCTGTGAGCAGGCTGCCGAACAGGGCAGCGTCAACCCCGGCGCCAGCTCTGCTCCAGTTGCTTGCGATGAGTGCTCCTACCGCAAGGGAGCCGGTAAGCCAGAGGGCGGTTCGGGTCCCGTTGCGGACGGTGGGGCGGACTACCCCGGCGCCTGAGGCCACGACAACCGATCCCAAGGCTGCGCCAGCTTGGGGGATCAGCCCAACGGCGTCGGCAAAGATCAAGCCAGGGAATGAGGCAGACCCGATCGCATGGGCAAAAAATCCAAGCCCTCGCATCAGGATCCACGGGCCGATGGCCCCTGCAATTCCAGCGAGGATTAAAGCTTCAACCGCTGCGCGTTGTGCGTAGAGGTGGGTGAATTGCTCTGCAACTGAGCCCATCCCTTAATGATAATGATTCTCACTATCGGCGCTGGCTACGGTTTGCCGCTTGCTGAGCCCAGGCGGCAAGCAGCGGCACTGAGAGGCTTTCTCCGGACTTGATGTCAAACAGTGAGAAAGCCCAAACCCCTGAGATCTGGAGTGGATTGATCCCATTCCGATCCCATTCGGCCTTGATCTCCGAATCCTGCGTAATCCACTCGGCTGAATCGGTCAGCCGCCAAGGACCAGAGTGGTCCGCTGGCATCGCTGGATCAAGGATCTCTGGGTTGTCCTCGGCAGGGTTTGAGTCGGTGAGTGGGTCAATCAGGACATAGTGAGATGCGACAGTGTCGTCCCAAGTACCAGTCTTCAACATGACCATGCAGCCGGCACGCTGTGCTTGGCTCAGGGAGAGGTATGCCTTAGCGAGCGGGGAGTTACTCGTGCGGGTTTCCGGCCAGCCTGTGTTGCCGCTTGGCGACTCTTCCTTGCCGGTTAGCTGAATAAGCCCATCAGTTAGGTCGCTGATGATGTCCGCGTACAGAGTCGAGACCGATAAGCCCGAGAGCGTGTAATAGAGGCCTTCGTGAGCTGCTTCGTTAAGGGTCCCCGGGGTCCAATTTGGCCTGTGGGTGGGATCCAGAAGTCTCAGCACCATGGCGAGACATGTCAGCTGACAACCCTCGTTAGCGATGTTGTTCCCATCCGGGAACTGACGCATCAGTGCAGATGCTTCGGCTGATGTGAAGCCTTCCCGCTGCTTGGCAACATCAAGAACGACCGACCTGTCCCACATCAGGTCCTTGCCCCAGCGAGGGTCATTTTGGAGGTATGGGAGACCTGCCCTCTTGGGGTCAAGCGGCTCCAGCGGGGGAGATTGAACCTGGGGGCTCTCCCCAGGTCTACCGATCCCGACCCCGGCCGCCACTCCTACCCCGGCGGCGGCAGCTAAGCCTGCGGCAGAACCAATAAACGACCTCCGGGTCGGCTGCTCGCCCGTTTCACTCACAGGCCTGCCCGGATGGTCAGAGCTTCGACCATTCCTGGAACGTCAAGCTCTGCTGAGAGAGAATCAACTTCCCGGACCGCGTTTCGACGACCGCCCAGCGCTGTCATGCCTCTGCGGCCATGTTCCTCCGCGAACTCAGCCAAGGCTTGTGCTCGCCTCCGTGCGGCCCGGTTCTTGGCAATGTCGATCGTCGCGAGGTGACTGTCAATTGCCGCCACCAAGTCTTCAAATCCGGTGGGTGGGGGGACTGAGGAAACAGCTACGACCTCCGTGTCCTTGGCCCCGAGTGATCTCAAGGCGGCGTGAAGGTCCCGGCGTGCGCGCTGAGCGATCTGGCCGAGGTCTGACTTGGTCACAACCAAGATGTCGGGAATCTCCATGATGCCACTCTTGATGAATTGCAGAGTGTCGCCGGAGGCGGGCTGAACGACAACGCAGACTGTGTCAGCAACCTCAGCGATCTCAGTCTCGGACTGGCCGACTCCCACAGTCTCGACTACGACAACATCAAAGGCTGCGCTCAGAGCGGCCGCAGCGTCACGGGTGGGCCGAGCAAGTCCTCCGAGCCTCTCTCCTGCAGCCATTGACCTGATCAGCAAGCTTCCGTCCGCTGGGTCGAACTCAATCCGCGCCCGGTCGCCGAGAAGCGATCCGCCTGAGCGCTTTGACGATGGGTCTACAGCGATGACAGCAACGCTTCGGCCACTGGCTCGAAGCTCACTGACCAAGGCGCTGATCAGAGTGGACTTGCCGGCACCGGGAGGGCCGGTGATACCCACAACGTGGCCAGGGGGCTCGGCTTTGAGCGCTCGCGGAGAAACGGCCGCCAATAGGTCCCGACGATCCGCCTCATGTGCCTCCGCCGAGCTTTCAAGCAGGTTTAAAGACTCAGGTGCCGCAGTCAGGTCACGCTCGGCGAGCCGGCGGCCCAACTCCGCGC
>CAZZKI010000083.1:0-5945 GCA_964654785.1 uncultured Solirubrobacteraceae bacterium | reverse complement strand
AGATGTTCGGGTCGAAGAACACAGAGTTGACTCGGAAGTAGGTGTGGAACTGGTTGCTGATCAGCAGCTTCGGGTTCAACAGCAGAGTCTTCGTGCCGTATTCGAAGAAGGCAATCCCGCTGAAGATCAACGCAAGGCCCAGAAGGATCAGTGCGCACCCGCGCACAATGTCTGCATTCCACTCAACTCGTGCTGCAAGCTGGAAGAGAAGACTGAAGGGCACGTAGAAGAACGCTGCCTGTTGGACTGCCTTACTCGGGTCGCCAGACCAGATGGCGGCTAAGCCAAACAGGACGAGCCAAGCCGCGATAGACCAGTCCAGAAGGCTTGGCTTGCGGTCAGACTCTTCGACCCTTCGTGTGATCAGTGGTAAAGCCCAAGCGATCGTTCCAGCGCCGATCACTAGGTAAAGCGGAAGCAGAAGGTTGGCCGTGTCTCCACCGATTGAGATGGGAAGCCGGAACGGAAGCGCCACCGCTACAAGAAAGGGGAATACCTTCGGATTGCCGCTCAAGACTCGTGCCAGCGCGATCAGCACGGCAATTCCAACGAGGCCGGCTACAAGTGCCAGTAATGGCGACCTGTGAACGATGGACAGCTGAGGTGAGTCGCTCAGGTCTGAAACAAGCAGCGCAGGAGCCAACACAAGGGCGCACATTCCAAGGATTGCCTTGGTGCGCTGCCGCGGAGCCACCACGGCAGCAGCAGCGACCGCAGTTACAAGCACTACGCCTACCTTTGATGCTGGGCCTGTAAGCGCTGCGATCGTGGGCGTCACTGCGATGAGAGTCTAAGCGCAGGTGCCGCGGAGGCCGCGCCATTGGCTACCGTCTTGCCCGTGAGACTCACTCTGGTTGCAGCTGTTTCGCTCGCTCTTCTGCTGTCCGCCTGCGGAAGCGTCAGGACCCCGTCCCAATCCGGAGGGCAGAACCCCGTAGTCGGCGGGTCGTCTGGCTACGAGCCGTACCAAACGCGAAATGCAGCCCTTTCGTGCCTACGGAGAGTTGGACTCACAGCGATTCCAGTGGGCAAGGACCGAATCAAGCTTGAGCAGGGAGCCAGCATTTACTTCGCCGCCGACAGGGGCGGAGCGGCAGCAATGCAGGCTCGTGGTGAGGCCGAGGGCGCTCAGGTGATCGGCCCAGCACTGTTCTTTGTGGGCTCCGCGGGCGGGAATATCACCGCGCGCGTTGAATCCTGTCTCTGACATCTCCATCTGGAGATAACTCCCCATGAAGGAACGCCTTAGCAACCTGCACCGTTCAACCCTGTTTCACGGGGTTCTTTGGCTTGTTCCGTTGGCTGCCGTTATCTGGTGGGCAACCAAGCAGCAGTCTCCAAAGTGGCCTGACACAAGTGGCGAGTGGGCTTGGCTCGGCGCCGCGTTGGTGGCGTATGCGATTGCGACGCTGATGCGCGGCGAGCGCTGGCACAGCATCCTTGGCGCGGCCAAGGTTGAAGTTGGCCGAGGGGACGCCTACGGCCTCACCGTGGTCGGTTACGCAGGCAACAACGCACTCCCGGCACGCGGCGGTGAACTGCTGAGGATCTTCCTTCTGTCGTCGCGCACCGGTGCAAAGCGGCGCACTGTTATCGGTTCAATCCTGGCTGAGCGAATTCTCGACGCGCTGGCTCTCGGCACAATCCTTTTGGTCGTTGCCTACGACCTGGTCAAGAAGTTGAGCACGTCACCAGTCCTAGTATTTGTCGGGCTTGGTTTGGCGGTTGCCGTCGGACTTGCGCTTGCTTATGTCTGGTGGCGGCACCGTCACCACGCGGAGCGACTCCTCGACTCAGTTCGTCCGGTTCTGTCGCCATTGCGTCCCCTGCTTGGGGTCAAGGGCTTGGTTCTGCTCGGCCTGTCCTTTGTGATCTGGGCGGTTGAGGCATCCGTCTACGGCATGGTTGCTGAGTCAGTTGGCATTCACCTTGGAGTAACAGGCTCGATGTCAGTTGTCGCATTTGCGAACCTGGCTGCCCTCATCCCAGCTGCACCTGGCTCGATCGGAACTTGGGACGCCGCAGTTGCTGTTGCGACTCGTGCGGTTACGAAGACGAAGGTCAACCCAATCTCCTTCATCGTCCTGCTCAGGTTTGTCGTTTATGTCCCGATCACTCTGGTGGGAGGCGCGCTCCTCTTCCTGCGTTACGGCGGGCTTGAGCGCCTGCGGGCTGCTCGCCAGGCGGGCAAGGAAGATTCAGATGTTCCAGCGGCCCCTGCCGAGGTGACTCCATGAGCTCGGCCTCCGGAGCCACTGCCTCCAGCAGGCTTCGAGGCTTCATCAGTCAGCCTGCTGTTGCAGTTGTTGCTGGCGCGCTAGTGCTTTCAGCGGTTTCGCTGCTTTACCCGTCTACACCCACATACGACCCTTGGGCCTGGATCATCTGGGGTCGCGAGATCGTCCACTTCAACTTGGAGACAACCGGCGGTCCGTCTTGGAAGCCGTTGCCGATGTTCTTCACGGTTCCGTTTGGATTGTTCGGCGAGCTCGCCCCTGACCTTTGGCTGATCATCGCGCGCGCAGGCACGCTCATCTCGCTCTTGCTCGCCTTCATCCTGGCTGGCCGCTTCTGCGAGGCAACTTGGGGGGCTGCCGATGCGCCGCGCCGCGGGTGGGTAGCAAGCATGGCCGGCCTGGTTGGCGCTGTAATCGTTCTGCTGCAGGTTGGCTACATCCGCTACGCCGCAATGGGCGATTCCGAAGGGCTCTGTAACGCGGTTGGGTTTGCAGCGATCCTCTGGCACATCAACGGCAAGCGCAAGGGCGCGCTCCTGTTTGCAACTGCTGCAGGGCTGCTGCGCCCAGAGGTCTGGCCGTTCCTCGGCCTTTACGGACTCTGGCTCTGGTTCAGTAACCCTGAGCTGCGCCGCTGGCTGGTCGGCTGTGCACTGTCCCTTCCAGTTCTTTGGTTCCTGCCCGAATACTTCGGATCAGGCGATTTCTTCCGGGCTGCGTCACGAGCGAAGCAACCAAACGAGTACTCACCAGCCTTTGCCGACAATCCATTTATTGAGACGCTTCGTCAAGGCAAGCCGATCATCCCGCCGATGCTTCACCCAGCCGTGTTGTTGAGTGTGCCCTTCATCGCGTGGTCGGCTTGGCGTCGCAGGTGGCTGCCAGTCGCAGTCTTCGCTGCAGCTGGAGCGTGGATTCTCCTGGTTGCGGCTATGACCGAAGGCGGGTTCGCGGGTAACCCTCGCTACATGATGCTCGGCACGTCGCTCCTTGCAATTTTGGGCGGCTATGGAGTTGGGTCGCTGATGGTCGTTGTTCGCAAGGGCGCGGCTCTAGTGACTCCCAAGCTCGTCGTCGTTGTCAGCGTGCTCTTCACTCTTGCTATTCCAGTCGCAGCTGTCGCAAAGGGAATAGACGAGCGCATTCATCAATACGCAAATCTCAACCGCGTACTTCACTCGGAGGCGAAGCGACGCGATGACCTGCCGAAGGTCATTGAGATGGCTGGCGGTCGAACAAAGATTCTCGCTTGTGGTGATGTGAGCACGGAGCGCTTCCAAGTCCCTCTCATTGCTTGGTACCTCGATGTCCACACCTTGCGGGTGAGCGCGCCGATCGGAGATGAGCCAACCCCGTCCCCGGGAACCTCATTTGAAACAGCCTCGCCAGGTAATCCGCCGGCGCCGAAGTTCCCCCCGGCTGGTAGTAAAGAAGTTGCAGAGTTGGGGACGTGGAAGGTTCTTCAGGCCTGCGCTGGAACAACAGTCAAATGAGTGAAGCCCCGGGACAAACCTCACCTAACGCACTGAAGCGGATCACTTCAAATCCGCTCGTGATCGGGCTCTTTCTCGTCGGGCTGATCCTGGTCTCGCTCTACCTGCGGACCCGCTCAATCCGTGCCTCGTTCTGGATGGACGAGGCTCTCTCCGTCGGGATTGCCTCACATCCAATCCTCGACATTCCTCAGGTACTTAAACGCGACGGCTCGCCTCCTCTCTATTACATGACCCTTGCCGCGTGGATGGGTTGGTTTGGCCGAACTGAAGCTGCGACACACGCACTCTCTCTGACCTTCGCCCTTGCCGCCATTCCGGTCGGGGCATGGTCCGGCTGGAAGCTGTTTGGTCGCCGGGCAGGAATGTTCATGGCGGTGCTTGTCGCCATGTCCGTATTCCTCACCACCTATGCCGAGGAAACTCGGATGTACACGCTGATAGCGCTGTTGTCCCTCGTGGCATCAACAACCTTCTGCCTTGGGTTTATCCAACGCAAACGCGGCTGGCTCCCGGTTTTCTCGCTTGCGCTTGCTGGAATGCTCTACACCCACGGTTGGGGGATCTTCTTCACAGTCGCCTCTGGAATTGCGTGGCTCTGGCTGGTCCAGCAGGCCGGCGACAAGAAGCCCTTGCTGAAGGACGGCATCCTCTCCTTCGGAGCTACCGCTCTCCTCTACCTGCCATGGGTGCCAACGCTCCTGTTTCAGGCTTCGCACACAGGCGCGCCCTGGTCTTCGAAGCCACGCCTCGGGGTGTTTGCTCAACTGGCAACTCTGCTCGGTGGCTGGGCAACAGCTGCCGCATTGACAGTGGGCGCCGTTACTGGGTTGGTCGCGATCTGGAAAAGCAGGCCTGACGCAGAACACGATGTCGCGACCCCGTCGCAGACGCGAGCGTCGCTTAATTCGCTTGCGATCATGTTCACGGGCACCTTGGCGATCGCCTGGACTCTCTCCCAGTTCAACCCGGCCTGGGCGAGCCGCTACATGGCAGCAATCATCTGCCCGATCTTCCTGTTCTTCGCCGCTGGCCTTGCCCGCAGCAAGTGGGCGGGCTTTGCCGCTGTCACATTCGCGGTCGCTCTGGCACTCGTTTCGCCGGTGAACAACACGCTCAGAGTCAAGAGCGATCAGCGCGACATTGCCGCCAATGTTCGTGATGACCTCCGTCCTGGTGACTTGGTGATTAGTGCTCAGCCTGAGCAGACTCCGCTCGCTTGGTACTACCTGCCGGGCGGCCTTCAATTTGCGGACCCAATGGGTCGAACGCCTGACCCGCGGATGCTCGATTGGGTTGATGCAGTAGACAGAATCAACGCAGCGAAGCCTGTGCCGACCTACGCGAAGTTGGTCGGCTCAATGCCAAAGGGATCCCGGATCCTGATGATTCGCCCGCTGACGATCACCAGGTCCAACTGGACGCAGTCCTGGACCTCGGCGATCCGACTTAGGTCGGCTCAGTGGAGCGGCCTGCTTGCGCGGGATCCCCGGCTAGTAAGGTTGAAGGCCGTCCCGTGGTTCTTCATTTCGCCTTCCGGGGTCGGAAACTCAGCGGTGCTCTACGAAAAGCGCGCCTGAAGGTCTCCGACCGTTTACGGCGAAAGTCCACCGGACACGCCCAAATACGCCCGACGTCCGTAGATAGAGAACGATGACTTCACCAAATCCTCCAATTACCCCTGAGAAACCCGTAGTTGTCCTTGGCGGTGGCCCTGCTGGCCTTACCGCTGGTTACTTGATGGCCAAGCGTGGCCAGCCAGTAATCGTTCTTGAGGCAACCGACATGCTCGGCGGTATCGCCCGCACTGAAATTCGTGACGGCTACCGCTTCGATCTTGGCGGCCACCGCTTCTTCACCAAGGCTGAAGAAGTCAACGCCCTGTGGGACGAGATCATGGGCGACGAGTTCCTTAAGCGTCCGCGCATGTCCCGGATCTATTGGAACAAGAAGTACCTCGACTACCCACTTCAGGGAATGGACGTGATCAAGAAGCTCGGTCCCGTTGAGCTGATGCGCGCTGGCCTCTCATACCTCTGGGCGGCGATTACTCCCAACGGCAATGAGGACAACCTTGAGAAGTGGGTTTCAAACCGCTTCGGCAAGCGCCTCTACACGCTCTTCTTCAAGAGCTACACCGAAAAGGTGTGGGGCGTCCCTTGCACTGAGATTCAGGCCGAGTGGGCTGCCCAGCGCATCAAGGGCCTTTCATTCT
>CAZZKI010000082.1:0-5958 GCA_964654785.1 uncultured Solirubrobacteraceae bacterium | reverse complement strand
ACTCCGGGAGGCGCCATTAACGCCTTCTGCGAGCCTGAGACCACAACGTCAATCCCCCACTCGTCTTGGCGAAGTTCTGCAGCGCCGAGACCAGAGACAGCGTCAACAACCGAAATCGCACCGTGCTTACGGCAAACCTCAGCGATTGCCCTCACATCATGGACGATGCCGGTTGAGGTCTCACTCAGAGTGAAGAAGACAACCTCACAGCCAGGGTTCTCTGTTAGAAGCCGGTCTACCTCGTTCGGATCAATTCGTACACCCCAACCTGGCTCGTAGCGAACTACGTCGGAGCACTGTGCGTCAAGCAACTGAAGCCAGCGTTCGCCGAATTTCCCGGTCGCGCAAGCAAGAACCTTCTGCCCCGGTCGCACAAGATTCATCACTGCGGACTCCATCGCCCCAGAACCGGTTGAGGTGAATAGAAGGACGTCGTTCTCTGTCTGGAAGACGTAAGGGATCCTCTTCAGGACTCGCGTGTAAACCTCGACGAATGCTGGGTCGCGGTGATACATGACCGGCTCGGCCATGACAGAACTGACCCGTGGCGGCAGGGGCGTCGGACCCGCTGTTGCGAGAATCTTCTTGTTGAACGGGTTGGGGGCGGTGCCGCTCATGTAGTGGAGGCTAGCGGAGGAGGAAGCGGGCAAAGCGCCCGCTTCGTTCTACGCCTCTTTGAACTCCGTATCGATCCAGTCCATCATTGAGCGAAGCTTGCGTCCTTCGACCTCAATCAGATGGTTGGACTGCTCTTCACGCATGCGGTTGAAATTCTCCTGCCCGGCGTTGTTCTCAGCGATGAACTCGCGTGCGAACTCACCTGACTGAATCTCCGAAAGGATCTCCTTCATCGCCGCCTTTGAGGACTCACCAATCACGCGTGGTCCGCGGGTCAGGTCGCCATATTCAGCAGTGTTGGAGATTGAATGGCGCATACCGGTGATGCCCTTTTCGTACATCAGGTCCACGATCAGTTTCAGCTCGTGGAGGCACTCGAAGTAGGCGAGGCGAGGGTCGTAGCCGGCCTCAACCAGAGTCTCGTAGCCAGAGCGAACAAGCTCGCTGACCCCACCGCAGAGAACTGCCTGCTCGCCGAAGAGGTCTGTCTCTGTCTCTTCGCGGAAACTTGTCTGAATGACCCCGCCGCGCGTGCAGCCAATCCCCTTGGCGTAAGCCAGAGCAAGTGGCAATGCGTTGCCGGTTGCGTCCTGCTCAATTGCGACAAGGCCAGGGACACCGCTTCCCTCAAGGTATTGACGCCGAACAAGGTGGCCCGGACCCTTGGGAGCGACGAGTGCGATATCCACACCCTCTGGAGTTGTGATTTCACCGAAGTGAATTGAGAAACCGTGTCCGAACAGAAGAAGGTTGCCTGGCTGGATGCCGTCACCGACTCCGCTCTCCCACACCTCACGGTGCTTTTCGTCCGGGACGAGAAGCATTACGAGGTCGCCGCGTGCGGCTGCTTCGGCAGGCTCAACCACTTCGAGGCCCGCGTCACGAGCCTTCTGCGCGCTGGCTGAATCAGATCGAAGTCCAACGATCACATTCGCGCCTGAATCCTTGAGGTTGAGGCTGTGGGCGTGACCCTGCGAGCCGAAACCAATTACTGCAACCGTCTTGCCTTCAAGAAGGGAGAGGTCTGCATCGTCGTCATAGAGAACCTTGTAGTCAGTCATGGCTCGGACGCTAGCAGCGTGAGTTATGCCTCTGCTGTCACGACAAGCGCGACCCCGGGCAGGGTGATGGAACCTGTTGCGTCAGTCCATGGCTGGACATGACTCTCCAGCGCGTCGTCGAAGCGTGCCTGAACATCCGGGCCAGCCTCTGACATCGCGACCGATACCGCCTGTGACTGAGAAAAGACCCAGTCGAGAAGATCTCCCAGCGAGTCAAACTTGAACTGGAGCTCAACCTCATCCACGTTTACCTCGACAAAGCCTGCGTCCAAGTTCATCTCCTTGAACTGCCCCGGGCTGGCAAGCCGAAATTGACCGGAGTCACCGGCCTTTGGAACCGCGCCTAGGCCAACATCGGCGAGCGCCCTAAATGGCGCAATCCCGTAGGGGTTGCGTTCCGGCTCCGCCCAAAGCCCAGAAACGAGCAGACCACCACCTTTAAGGACGCGCCGAGCCTCGTGAAGAGCTACCCCGGGATCAGTCGCAAACATGTAGCCAAAGCGACAGAGGATCCGATCTGCCACACCCGAGGGAGAGTCAATCCAGTCAATTCCCATCTCCATGAAGTCAACGTTTGGCGCATCATGCGCAGCCTTCGCAGCCTCAACCATCTTGGGGGCGATGTCTGTGGCGACTAGCCTGCCGCCTGGACCGATCGAGTCCAACACTCGCGGTACCAGCCCACCTGGCCCACAGGCGAGTTCGAGGACACGCTGCCCTTCTCCCAGCTGAGCTCGATGGAGCATCATCTCCGTCAGTGGAGCGACATGCCTTTCGAAGTCGGATGAGTTGCTCGCCCAACCCTTTGCACGAGCGTCCCATCCTTCGATGTCAGGCATCTGACCTCCGTTCCACCTTGCCCAGCTCGTTTCGATTGATCTCACTCACCAACCTGATCTCCTTGGGAACTTCCCATGGCGACAGGAGCCGACTTATTGATGCCTTGATCTCTTCCGCCGTAGTGCCGGGGTCTCCAGTCACGACCGAGGCGATGACCCTCTGCCCCCACTCAGAGTCAGCCTCGCCAGTCACAAAGGCGTCAGTAACGAGTCCAGAGGAAAGGAGCGCCCTTTCCACCGCCTCGGGAAAGACATTCTCGCCACCGGAAATAATCATCGATCCCATCCGGCCATCAACGTGCACGAAGCCTTCCGCGTCAACGTGCCCAGCGTCACCAGTGTGGAACCAGCCTTGATCGTCGGCAAGGCCCGGCGCCACAATAGGACCACGCACAAGAAGCTCGCCTTCTTCATTAGCAATGACCTCAACCCCTGGGATGGGCCGGCCAACTCCCTTCTCATCAGCGTCTCTCGCAACGCAGATCATCCCGAGCGTCTCCGTCATACCCCACGAAGCCCGAACGGGAATACCGGCCTCAAGAGCCCTTGACCGAAGCTCGTCGCTCAATGGAGCACCTCCAACGACTACCGCCTCAACTCGGTTAGGCCTAGCCCAGCCCGCGTCAAGAAGCCGTGACAGCATTGTGGGCACAAGTGAAATGTGCGTTATGGGCGGACGCATCCAGCCGTCGGCTTGGAGCGTGGCCAGGAACTTGTCTTCTTCAAAGCTTGGGAGCAGGGTCATCGGGGTACCGGCAGCAATGCTTCGCAGAAATACCCCTATGCCCGCGGCGTGTGTCATTGGCAGAGCGCCCATCCAATGAGAACCGCCACCCAGGCCGACACCTAGCCCACCCAGTACAGCTTGTGCCGTCAGGGAGAGTCGAGTGTGCACAACCCGCTTGGGCTCTCCGGATGAGCCTGAAGTCTGGAGTTCCAGAAGTGGAGCGTCCCAGTCAAGCGGAAAATCAACCGAAACCCGGACTCGACCAATGGGATCCTTCAGCCACTCGGGCGTAACATGAAGACCACACGACTCAAGAGCCAGACTCCGCCTCTCCGATGACCAGAGGGGGTCTATGGGAACAACTTTGACTCCCATGAAGAGAGCGGCGTAGAAAGTGAAGGCCCAGTCAAGCCCCGCCGGAAGTTCGAGAGCCACAGCCCTTTTCTGAACTCCACGCAGCGCAAAGTTGAGCTGGGCAAACCTAGCGGACGTGTAGTAACCAAAGTCATCACCCGGTACGGGGCGGTCTCCGTCGCAGAAGCTGCTCGCGATCCAAGCCGGCGACATCCCAAAGAGTCGGTAACAAATTTCATCAGCTTCCTCGCTTGACTCGTAATTGAGTAGGAAGTCCGGGTGAGAGTGACTGTTCACACCGGACAGGCTAATCTCGCGGAACCCCGACAGCACAGAAGAGGACAGGAATTGACCACCATCAAGCCCGCAGCTGACTGGACACCAGTCAAGGAATATTCGGACATTCGCTTTGAAACATCAGGGGATGGGATTGCCAAGATCACCATCAACCGCCCGGAAGTGCGCAACGCTTTCCGCCCTCAGACACTCTTCCAACTCTCCGAGGCTTTCGACATCGCTCGGGACGACTCCAGTATTGGCGCGATCATCCTCACTGGCGAAGGCGACATGGCTTTCTGCTCTGGAGGAGACCAGCGCATCCGCGGAAACGATGGCTATATCGGCGACGACTCCGTTGCGGAGAAGGGCATTGGTCGCCTCAACGTTCTTGACCTCCAGATCCAGATCCGACGCACACCCAAGCCCGTGGTCGCAATGATCGCCGGCTACGCAATTGGCGGGGGTCACATCCTCCACATCTGTTGTGACCTCTCGATTGCTGCAGACAACGCAAAGTGCGGGCAGACAGGCCCAAAGGTCGGATCCTTCGACGGTGGTTACGGCTCGGGCCTTCTGGCTCGTCAGATCGGCCAGAAGCGCGCACGCGAGATCTGGTTCCTCTGCCGTCAATACGACGCTGAGACCGCGCTCAATTGGGGTCTTGTCAACCAGGTTGTGCCGCTTGAGGACCTTGAAAAGGAAACGGTCCAGTGGTGCCACGAGATGCTTGACCTGTCACCGCTTGCCCTGCGCATGCTCAAAGCAAGCCTCAATGCTGCTGACGATGGACTCGCTGGTATTCAGCAGCTGGCCGGCGACGCAACGCTCCTCTTCTACATGTCGGAGGAGGCGCAGGAAGGTCGCAACGCCTACAACGAGAAGCGCAAGCCCGACTTCGGAAAGTTCCCTAAGCGACCGTGACAACCACTCAAGGATCGGGTAGTCCCAGCTCGGTGAAGATCTGGATCCTTGCTGCGCGACTGCGGACCCTGCCAGCAGCTGTGGCACCCGTGCTCGTGGGAACCGCATTGGCAAGCAGCCTCGCTGATCAATTTTCCGCCCTAGCGTTCGTCGCGACTCTTGCCGGGGCGCTCCTCATCCAAGTCGGCACCAACCTCGCAAACGACTACTCCGATGCTCGCCGCGGAGCTGACACGGATGAACGGCTCGGGCCCGTCCGCGTCACCGCGGGAGGCCTCGTTCCTCCCAGCCAAGTCCTCCTTGCGACCTACATCACCTTTGGGCTGGCGATACTCGTCGGGATCTACTTGATCAGCATTTCTGGGTGGCCACTGCTGGTCGTCGGACTTCTTTCGATCCTCGCCGGAGTCCTCTACACCGGCGGACCTAGGCCTTACGGCTACGCAGGTCTCGGGGAAATCTTCGTCTTTCTGTTTTTCGGAATCGTTGCGGTTGCCGGTACCTACTACGTGCAAACCGTCGAAGTGAACTGGCAGTCACTGGCGTTGGCTGTCCCAGTCGGATTGCTTGCGTCAGCCATTCTGGTTGTCAACAACGTTCGCGACATCGACACGGATCGCCGCGCAGGAAAGAACACACTCGCCGTCCGCTTGGGGCGTGAGAGAACAAGGCAGCTTTTCGCAGCGATGGTCCTGCTCTCATTTCCTCTTGCTCTTGTTCCCAGCGCTCTCGGAGACCTCAGCTTTTGGCCACTCTTGAGTTGGTTGGCGATTCCCATGGCCCTGCCGCTAATCAGGACGGTCAACACGCATTCGGACGGACCAACTCTCAACGAATGCCTTGCCAAGACTGGGCAGGTCCAGCTGGTCTTCTGCATTCTCCTCTCGGTCGGAATTCTGATTTAGAAGATGGATTGGCAGATCCAGCACCGGCTCCATCCCCTGAAGGTGCCGGTAGTTGCAAGCCATGGAACCGTCCGGAGTCGGCTTGTTTTGATCCTTCGAATTACCGAAGGTGAAGATGTTGGCTGGGGTGAGGCGGCCCCGATTGACGGCTACAGCGAAACGACCTTTGACCTCTGCGAAGAATCACTTCGAGAAGTACTGCCGGGGCTGGCAGCCTGCGACCCAGACGATCCCGACACAACTCTGACGGCGTT
>CAZZKI010000081.1:0-5979 GCA_964654785.1 uncultured Solirubrobacteraceae bacterium | reverse complement strand
CGGCTGCGTTCAGCGCGGCGCCAACTCCCGTAAGGGCTGCGCAGCCAAACACGGCAGCAACCTCAAACGGCATTTCCGAAGGGATCTTGACCGCTGATCTCTCCGAGACGACAACCTGCTCTGAAAAAGCGCTGACTCCAAGATGGTGGTGTGGGTCGTCCCCGCTTAACGCTTTCCATCTGCGCTCACCTGAGAGGAGGGTCCCCGCGGTGTTGGCAGCTGCGCCCGGCTCGCACAGCGCCGCCCGTCCGCTTGAGCATGAATCGCACTCTCCGCAGGAGGGCATGAAGGCGAGGACAACTCTGTCCCCCGGCGCGAAGTTGGTCACGCCATCCCCAATCTCAACTACCTCGCCGGCTGCTTCGTGGCCGAGGACCATTGGAACTGGACGAGGCCTGTTTCCGTCAATAACTGAGAGGTCTGAATGGCAAAGCCCTGCAGCCTTTATCGCTATTAGAAGTTCGCCGGCGCCCGGCCCCTCAAGGTCGAGGACTGACACCTCGATGGGCTTGGTTTCGGCGTAAGGACCGTGGTCTCCGGTCCTCGTCAGGACTGCGGCCTTAACCTGGATCATGGTTGGACTTGCAGCTGCTCGAGCCGAGCGCGAAGGGCGGGCTCCATCGCGCTTGGCCTGCGGGATTCGCGATCCACAAACACATGGGTAAACCAGCCCACTGCTGAAGCCTCAGTGCTGGATTCGTCAAATAGGGCAAGCTCGTAACGGACGCTGCTGTTACCAAGGTGTCCAACCCGAAGGTAGACCTCAACCTCGCCTGGATAGCTGAGGGGGCCAAGAAACTCACAATGGGATTGCACGCAGAGGCCAATCACCGGCCCGGCGTGGATGTCAAGCCCGCCCTCGTTAATCAGGGTCTCGTTAATTGCCGTGTCCATGTATTCGTAGTAGACGGCGTTGTTGACATGGCCGTAGATGTCGTTGTCGCGCCAGCGCGTTGTGACCCTGCTGCTATGCGGGTACGCGCTGCGGTCGGCTGGTGGGGTGGCAGGAAGCTCGCGGCTGGTCACAGCGCTGAAGGTACCACCGAGCGGGAAGACGGCTGCGATGCGGTGGCGCTTCGGCGGCGCCATCGCATACGCTCCCGCCATGGCGCGGAGAGATCCAACAGCCCCAGCAATGGATCGGCAGATGAAGGCCGAGGCAGTTGCAGTGCGAGCCATTTCACTGCTCTCGCCCAAGGCTCAGGTTCGCCTGGCAGGTGGGCGGCCAGTCAGGCTCGATGGCCAGACTCTTGATCCGGCGACGCAGTTGCTCCTGGCGCTTGCTGAGAAGCGCGGCGGGATGCCGCCCCCTGGCACTCTCTCGCTCGAAAAGGAACGTGCCCTCTTGAGGCGGCAAGCGATTCTGGGGGCTGGCCTGCCAGACCCAGTTGCTGAAGTCCGCAACCTCCAAATTGACGGTGCCGAAGGAAAGATCGGGGCTCGCTTCTACAAGACCCCGGAGGTCGGTGGACCGCACCCGCTGCTGGTCTTCTACCACGGAGGCGGATTCGTCCTCGGCGATCTCGATTCGCATGATTCTGTCTGTCGAGCAATCTGTGTGCACGCAGGTGTCGACGTTCTAGCAGTGGATTACCGCTTGGCGCCCGAGCATCCTTTCCCCGCTGGAGTCAACGACGCGCGCGCCGCCTACGACTGGGCTATGGCGAATGCGGCCGACCTTGGAAGTGACCCAACCCGAGTGGCCGTTGGCGGCGACAGCGCTGGCGGCAACCTCGCTGCTGTCACAGCGATTGACGCTGCACGCAGCCTCGCGCCGCCGCCTATCGGGCAGTTCCTTATTTATCCAGCGGTTGACTTTGTCGAGGAAAGCGAGTCAATGAGGACCTTCTCTGAGGGCTTCTTCCTTACAGCCGACCTCATGAAGTGGTTTGGCGATCAGTACGCAGGTGCAGCTGAGGACAACCACCAGAATCGGAGCGTTTGGCAGATCAGTCCGATTCGCACCGAAGACCTGTCAGGTGTTGCCCCAGCGCTAATCGTCACTGCAGGGTTTGACCCGCTCCGCGATGAGGGCGAGGCCTACGGGCAGAAGCTGGCCGACGCAGGCGTCCCCGTTGTTCAGCGGCGCTTCCCCGAGTTGGTTCACGGCTTCATGCAGATGGCTGGCGCATCGGTTGCATCGCGTGAGGCACTGCTCGAAAGCGCTGGCGCGCTTCGAGCCTTGTTGCGTCGCTAGGAAGCCCGCGTCGCGCGAGTAGCTGGCGTGCAGGCTGGAAGGTCTGAAGGAACTCGAGCTCCAGCCTGGCCAGAGTACGCAGTTACACATGCCCGGACGAGGTAGTTGACATCGCCCGCAGCAAGGGTGTAGGTATTCGCGGTCTGGCCTGGAATAGTTGCCCACGTACCGCTGGCTGTCTTGCGCTCCCATGTGTAGGTGTAGGTGTAGTCAAACCCTGCAGCCGCAGCGTCATCTGCGCCAGCCCAAGTGCCGTCATTGGTTGAGATTTCATCGCCAACGATCGGACGGCAGGCGGGAACTGCTGCTGGCGTGCCGCAGTCAGTGGTTCCGTCGCTGAGAACCGGCTCGTTGATCAGCGATGGCCCAGGGTTGAGGAGGTCGCCGGTCCCGATCATGTCGAAGGTGGCCCCGACTGGGCTCTTCGGCACTGTGATGCCCTTACTGATCGCGATTAGCAACGCCTCGGCCTCGTCGTCGTTGATGATGAGGTCGTCCTTGCTGTCACCGTTGAGATCGGCAAGCTTGATCGCTGAGGGGCTTGCCCCGTCAGGAATGGTGATCTTGTAAGGGATTGACCACTTGCCCTTCCCGAGGTTCTTGAGGATGACAACATCGCGGCAGGCAGGCGAGCTGATGGCGATGTCAGTCTTCTTATCTCCATCCCAGTCGCCGGTCGCGAAGAATTGAGGCATTCGCTTACCGGTGTCGCAGTTACCGATGTCCATCGGCGCGCTTGCCTTGAACCCAGGCGTGAACTTCTTCCCCGGTGTGGACATCATCACGTAGACGCCACCATCAAGGGTGGATCCGGTGACCATGTCCATCTTGCCGTCGCCGTTGAAGTCACCTGGCGCAATGTCAATTGGGGCAAAGCCAGCGCCTTGGATGATCGGCTTAAAGGTTGGCTGTCCGACTGTGGCTGGGTTGATTGGAGCTTTCGGGCGACCACCGTCGTAGTCGAGGTTCCAGTCAATCGGCATTGTTGGGTCTTTGCCGCAGCCACTGGTGGTGGAGCTTGACTCGAGTACATAGCGCTGGGCCACCGCGTCAAAGGTGTAGGAAGCAAGAAGCCTCTTGGCGCTGTCGTTAAAGACGACGCGTTCAAGTGGGGGTGCGCCCTTCTTGACAGCTGGCCACTTCCAATTGCCTTTGGCATCAAGGGGAGCTGTGCTCCAGCCTTGGTTGATCTGGATCGAGACGGTGCGGTCGCCCGAGTTGGCTGATGCCATATCGATCTTCTTGTCCCCGTTGAAATCAGCTACGACAAGGCCGTTCGGGATTGGGAAAGCCTGGGGGAAGGGGGATACTTGGGCTCGGAAGGAGGACGCTGGCTTTGGATCCATGCTGTCGTAGCCTGGGCCAAGGCCGAGGAAGACTCCAAAGTCACGGGAAGCAGTGTTCACCGTTGCTGCGTCGAGGCATTTGTCACCGTTGAGGAAACCAGTGCCAATATTGATTGGCGCGGCTCCTGTGAGGAAGGATCGCTCTGAACCCTTTACCTCGGTAACCGAGTACGGAGTGAAGTTGCCGGTCGAGGGGTCGAGGCTCAGGGTTGTGATCTTGTCATCGCCTGCTCGGGGGACAAGGACTTCGAGGGTGCCATCTCCGTTGAGGTCGGCGGTAGCGATGTCCGTCGGGGTGTTGCCACCATCGGCTGGCACACCGGGAATCATGAACGGCTTGGTCTTGTCCATTGACCATCTCTTTTCGAGCGGGTCCGAACCAGCGTCTGCCGCAGCTTTGAGGTTGTTCACGAGAAGCCGCACGGTGTTGCCTCCGCCTGTGGCGACAATGACGTCTTTCATTGAGTCGCCGTTGACATCCGCGACGCTGATGCCCCACGGTCCGCTGGTCGTTCCGCCCGGGGTGGTTCCGCCTTCGCTTGCGCCGGGCGTGATTCCTAAGAAGAGCGCACCCATCAGGGAGGCAGTTGCAAGTGTTGGGAGTGCGCGGATCCGCATCTCTCTTAAGGGTAGACCGTTAGCGCCCCTGATTCCAATTGGAACCAGCGGCGCCACAGTTAACGGTCGTGCTCAGGTTTAGCGTCCGAAGCGGGCGTTGAACCAGGCAAGAGCATCTGCGCCAGCGGCGGTTACGACGCCACCGTGGTCAGCAGATGGGTACTTCGTGTAGACGACATTTGAGCTGCCGTTGATCGTTCCGAGCTTGGCAACGAGAGCGTCCGTGGTGAACGAAGGCACTGTGCCGTCGGCTCCACCCTGGAAGACCTGAATTGGCCCGGTGATCTTCAGCGAAGGATCCATTGCGGTGCCATTGAGGGCATCAAGACCCTTCTTGACCTTGGCATCGGTCCAAGTTGAACCTGTCCAACCCTTAAGCAGGTTGCCCGGAGCGAACTGACCAAAGGAGTCGGTAGCTCCCAGGCCCACGCCCGTTTGGTCACCAAGACAACGAGTCTCAATGTGCGGAAGGTACGGAACCGCTGCGGGGTTCATGATCATCGGCAGGGTCAGCGTCTTGTCGGCATATGTGACAGAACGGAGGATCAGGGCACCAAGGCCGCTGAGGCCGTTCGGTGACTTAACTGCGCCCGCAGCGAAGATCACAGTGGTCTTGAGGTTGTTCGCAGGCGAGTAAGCAGCTACGCCCTTGAAGGTGAGGCCAGTTCCCCAAGTCTTGGCAATTGATGCCGCGAAGAGAACAGCGTGACCACCCTGAGAGTGACCTGCTGCTACCCACTTCGAACCGATTGCTGGGAACGCAGTGTGGGCGGCCTTGACGATGTCAACGACGCCGCGACCCTCGGACTGGCCGATCAGGTAGGGGTGAGGCCCGGGCGTGCCGAGGCCTTCGTAGTCGGACATAACGACTGCGTAGCCAGCTGCAAGCCAAGCGTTGAACTGCCCGAACATGTAGCTGGTGTAGGCACCAGAGACAGTGTCAGTGATTCGCGAAGGCGCGCAAGCGTCCGCAGAACCAGTGGTGCCGTGGCCCCAAGAAATTACTGGCCAGCCACCGGCTGGAGCGGTCCCCTTGGGAATCCAGATAGCGCCAGAGACGGCGATGTCCTTCTTCGCAAGAGACTGGCTCTTGTAGACGATGTTGTAGGCGCTCGAAGCGTTTGACAGGGCCAGAGCGCTCTGCGCTGGACGAACCCAAATCGGAGCTCCGTGCTTACCGGCCTTGAGCTTCGTCGCCGATGGCGTGAAGAAGGTGTCGCCGGATGGGCCGGTGGCTACGGCTGCATTTGCAGCTGAAGCGAGGGACAGGGACAGGAGCGCAGTCGCGGCGGCAATGGCGGCGAGGCGCGTGTGGTGTGTGCTGCGGATCACTTTCATGCCTACAACGATACTCCGAACCGGACTAAGTAGCGAGTCTGAACCGTGACGGTGGCGCGAACTGCACATATGGGGCATGATGCTGCCCTATGCATGCTGCTGATTATGTGATCGTGGGGGCGGGTTCTGCTGGTTGTGCTGTTGCAGCCCGCTTGAGTGAGGACCCGTCATGTCGGGTCACAGTGATTGAGGCTGGCGGCAGTAACCGCCACCCGAACATCACTATTCCCGCAGCATTCCCTAACCAGTTTGAGACCAAGCACGACTGGGGTTACTGGGGGGAAACCGAGCCTGAATGCGCAAATCGAAGCCTCTTCATGCCACGCGGCAAGTCGCTCGGAGGCTCCTCTTCGATGAACGCAATGCTTTATGTCCGCGGCCGAGCTTTCGACTTCGACACTTGGGAGCAGATGGGCGCTACTGGCTGGGGCTGGAACGATGTTCTTCCTTACTTCATGAAAGCCGAGGACAACTCTCGTG
>CAZZKI010000080.1:0-6025 GCA_964654785.1 uncultured Solirubrobacteraceae bacterium | reverse complement strand
AGCCCATTGGCAGCAGTGGGTGTTCGGTGTGGAACTCCCATGCGGTGAAGGCGGCGAGCAATGCGAGCCCGCCCAGAAGTGGCACGAGCGTGCCGGGAGAACCCCACGGTGTGTGAGTCGTGCCAATAAGTGCGACGGCCACCAAGGCAAGCCCAGCGGTTGAGAGGACCATGCCGACAAGGTCGAGCGGGCGCGGGTTTGGGTCACTGGACTCGTCAACCAGCCGATAAGTGAGTGGGACAAGCAGGAGCGAGAGCGGCACGTTCACCCAGAACACGCTCTGCCACCCCACCTGCTTGACCAGCAGGCCGCCAAGCAGCGGGCCGATCACAAAGCCAATGCTCGACGTGCCTGACCAGAGGCCATAGGCGGTTGTCAGGTCATGACCCCTAAACGTGGCGCCAACAATTGCCATGGACAGCGGGATCAGCACACCCGCCGCAAAGCCCTGGCAGAAGCGGAAGATGATCAGCCACAGGTCACTCGGGGCGAGCGCACAAGCGCCCGAGAACACCCCGAACAGAACCATGCCGAAGACGAAAACCCTCCGCCTGCCGAGGCGATCGCCAAGCGCGCCAGCCAACGGAATCGACATGGTCAGGGCGAGGATGTACGAGCTGACGGTCCAGACGGTTGCTTCTTGAGTCGTGTGGAGGTCCTGCTGGATTGAAGGCAGCGCGACGTTGACGATCGTCGTGTCGAGCTTGTAGAGCGTTACCGCCAAACAGAGCGGGATTAGCGAGGCCCACGGTGAGCGGGTTGCTCCGGCGGGTTTAGTTACAGCGTCTGACATGCGCCGAGCAGAGGGTACGCCACAAGCTCCCCCACGGCCAGCGCTAAATATCTAGGTCAGCCAGTAAACGCTGCGCGCTTAACCGTCAGGTAGCGAGTGACAGTCGTCCTAGTTGAGGCTGGCACCGCGCCGCGTGCACGGCGGCCAGGCGGTGGCGTCGTCTCGAGAGTCAGAACAACTCTGTACTTGCTTGCAGCAAGGCGCTTAGTCACGAGCAGGATCTTGTTTGCGCCGAGCTTGATTGAGCCGGTCTGAGTCTTCACCACACGCGAACCACGCTTGACCGAAAGCGTGAAAGACCCGACCTGAGAGGACGTGAACGCGATCGGCACTGACTTGCGCCCAGCGGGCACCGTCAGGTTGCCGGAGCGGCCACCGAACTTGAGCTTGCTGACGACACTGCCGCCACCAGAGCCACCGCTTGGGCTACAAGCTGCGGATTCATTGGCCTTCCCGCCAGTGACGATCAGCCCGCCGAACAGGTCGCCGTTAAACCCGTACCCAGTGAGTGTGCATGACGCAAGCTTCGCGGTTGCGCCTGCGGCAGCATCTAGGAACACGCGAGCGCCGAGGGCTGGCGCGTTGCCCAAGAAGGTGACTCGCGTAAGTCCCGTGATGTGGCGGAATGAGTCATTCCCGAGGTAGCCAACCGAAGCTGGGATCGTCAGGGATGTGAGCTTCGCGTCACCGAAGGCCCCCGTTCCGATGAAGGTGAGGTTGCTCGAGAGCGTGAGGCTTGTAATGCCCGCACCAGAGAATGTGTAGTCCTCAATACGTGTAATGGCTGAGGGAATGGTGAGAGGCCCGGTGACGCTTGTAGTGCTCGCGAACGCCCCTGGCCCGAGCTGCTCAAGACCAGCAGGCAATGAGATGCTCTTAAGGGCCCGAGCCTCATAGAAGGCCTCTCCCTCAATGGTCTTCAAAGTGCTTGGCAGAGTCACGCTCGTAAGGCTTGTTGCCTTGTGGAAGGCGGCTCCCTTGATGAGAGTTACCCCTTCGGGAATGACGATGCTCGTGAGCGACGAGGCCTGCTCGAAAGCATCACCGCCAATGATCCTGAGACTTGACGGAAGAGTGGCCGAAGTGAAGGTTCCGTTGTAGAAGGCGTAGTCGTCAATCTCCGTGACTGGAAGACCTTCAATCGTGGACGGAACGATCAGCGGGTTCGGGCAGGAGCCAACGCCACCGGCGCAACCCGTGACGGCTACGTGGTCTCCATAGCTGTCGTAGTTGAAGGAACCGCTCACGCCCGCACTGGCCACTCCGCCCGACGCAACCAGGAATGCGGCGGTAATGCATGAGGCGAGGAGGAACTTGGTCTTCAGGGTGACTGAGCGAGTCATGGGGGTTCGTGCGGCCTTTCGTGGAGACGGTTTTGCGTTTGCGCTAATTCAAAACCTAGCAACAGGTTGCCCTGATGCGCAAGCGCCAACCATCCCCCAACCTCTGAGCGAGGATTCCCCCATTGGTAGGGTCATTTCTCCATGCGCGACTTCCTTAAAACAGTTTCTGAACAGATCGTCGTCTTTGACGGCTCAATGGGTGCCCTCCTTGAGGAGAAGGACCTGACAGCAGCCGACTACGGCGGACTGGAAGGCAAGTGCCACGAGGCACTCGTCCTTCATCGCCCGGACGTAATCCAAGGCGTCCACGAGTCAATGGTTGACGCTGGCGCAATGGTCGTCGAGACCGACACCTTCCAAGCCTCACGCCTCAAGCTCGACGAATGGGGCCTCGGCGAGCACACGCTCGAGATCAACCAGAAGGCAGCTGAGATCGCCCGCGCAGCAGTTGGCGAGGATCGCTTTGTTGCCGGCTCGATTGGCCCAACCGGCTTCCTCCCCGCCTCGGACGACCCAACGCTTGGCGGCATCAGCTTCCGCGAACTGCAAGCAGTCTTTGAGGAGCAAGCCCGTGGCCTTGTCCAGGGTGGCGCTGACCTGCTGATCATCGAAACCGCGCAGGACATCCTCGAGGTAAAGAGTGCGATCTTCGGCGCCCGTGAAGCGTTCGACACGCTCGGCAAGTCGGTGCCGCTGATGATCAGCGTTTCCCTCCTGCCAAACGGCGGCAAGATGCTGCTCGGTACTGACATTGCTTCAGTCCTCACCACCTTGGCCGCGCTCAAGGTGGACGTCATTGGCCTTAACTGCTCAACCGGCCCAGAGGACATGCGCGACGCAGTCCGCTACCTCGGCGAGAACGCGCCAATGCCAGTGCACTGCATTCCAAACGCTGGACTGCCGCTGCAAGGCCCTGATGGCGAGACGATCTTCCCTGAGAAGCCAGACTCACTCGCCAAGACGCTCGCTGAGTATGTAGGGCGCTACGGCGTTGGCATTGTCGGCGGTTGCTGCGGCACGACGCCAGACCACATTCGCGCAATCGCTGACGCTGTTGCTGACTTGAAGCCAAGCCCGCGCCCGACGAAGCGCCCGCCGATGGTCAGCTCAATGATCACCGCCACCAACCTTGTTCAGGACCCAACCCCCACACTTGTTGGTGAGCGAGTCAACTCACAGGGCTCACGCGCTGCCAAGGAAATGCTGCTCGCTGACGACTACGACGGCCTAGTCCAAGTCGCAGAGAACCAGGTTGAAGGTGGCGCCCACGTACTTGACGTTTGCGTCGCCCTGACCGAACGCCAAGACGAAGCTGAGCAGATGGCAGAAGTGGTGAAGCGGATCAGCCTCACCCAGCCAGCACCAATCCAGATTGACTCAACTGAGCCTGACGTGATCGAGGCTGCCTTGGAGCAGATCCCCGGCCGCGCGATCGTTAACTCAGTCAACTTGGAAGCTGGCCGCGACAAGATGGACCTTGTCGTGCCAATGGCCCAAAAGCACGGTGCTGCGGTAATCGCGCTGACGATTGACGAAGTTGGCATGGCGAAGACTGCTGAGCGCAAGCTCGAGGTCGCAGAGCGCATTTACGACATCTGCGTAAACGACCATGGCCTTGACCCTGAACTGCTGATCTTCGACCTCCTCACGTTCACCCTCACCACAGGTGAAGAGGAGTGGAAGCCAAGCGCCGTTGCGACGATCGAAGGCATCCGTGAAGTTAAGGCCAAGCTGCCCGGTGTTAAGACGTCGTTGGGCGTGTCAAACGTCAGCTTCGGTATTGGCGAGCCAGCCCGAAAGGTGTTGAACAGCGTCTTCCTCCACCACTGTGTTGAAGCAGGCCTTGACCTCGCAATGGTCAACCCGAACTTCATCACCCCGTATGGCGAGATCAGCGAGGAAGAGCGCAAGCTCGCTGATGACCTTGTCTTCAACCGCTCAGACGAGGCTCTTACGGACTTCATCGCCCACTTTGAAAGCAAGGGCGCTGAGGCAGAAGAGGAAGCAGCCGACCCAACTGAGGGCATGACCCCAGAGGAGGCGCTCCACTTCCACATCCTTCGCCGCAAGAAGGAAGGCGTTGAGGATTGGATTGACAAGAGTGTTGACAAGATCGGCGCCGTCCCAACCTTGAACGACGTGCTGCTGCCCGCCATGAAGGAAGTTGGCGACAAGTTCGGAGCTGGTGAACTGATCCTGCCGTTCGTTCTGCAGTCAGCAGAGGTAATGAAGAAGGCTGTCGCCCAGCTTGAGAACTACCTTGACCGCATTGAGGGCTACACCAAGGGCACTGTCGTCCTCGCAACCGTCTTCGGTGACGTGCACGACATTGGCAAGAGCCTTGTGAACACGATCCTCACCAACAACGGCTACACCGTTGTGGACTTGGGCAAGCAAGTTCCAATAAATCAGATCATTGACGCTGCCAAGGAGCACAACGCGACCGCGATCGGCCTCTCCGCCCTGCTCGTTTCAACTTCAAAGCAGATGCCAGCGTGTATCGAGGAGCTCCACAACCAAGGTCTTGACTACCCAGTCCTGATCGGTGGCGCAGCCATCAACCGTGACTTTGGCCGCCGCGTCCTCTACCCGAAGGGCAAGGAGTCAGACGAGATCTACGAGCCTGGCGTGTTCTATTGCAAGGACGCATTTGCTGGTCTTGCAGTAATGGACCAGCTTGTTGATGAGGACCAGAAGCCAGCCCTGCTTAGCGATATTCGCGAGCAGGCTGAGACCTTCCGCAACAAGCCAGTTGAAGTTGACGACTCACCACCAGTCACGGACGACAGCGTGCGAAGCACCGTCGCGACCGACAACCCGATTCCAGAGCCACCGTTCTGGGGTGTGCAGGAAGTCGCACCTTCACTTGAGGAACTGTTCCCCCACCTTGACCGCCACGTCCTCTTCAAGCTTCACTGGGGTGGCCGCGGCAAGAAGGGCGAGGAATGGCGCCAACTCGTTGAAGAGGACTTCCAGCCACGGCTTGAGCGGATGTGGGCTGAGCAGGATTGGATCCACCCCAAGGGTCTTGTTGGTTACTTCCCCGCCTACAGCGAGGGCAATGAGATCGTCATCCTCGACCCTGAAGACCAGAAGACTGAGCTTGAACGCCTTGTCTTCCCACGCCAGCCAAAGCATGACCGCCTCTGCCTTGCAGACTTCGTGCGGCCACGCGAGTCAGGCGAGATTGACGTTGTCACCTTGCAGGCAGTCACAGTTGGTGACTCTGTAACTGAGCTCCTTGCCCGGCTTGAGCAGGAGGGAGAGTTCGCAGAACAGCTCTTCACCCACGGCCTTGGCGTGCAAGCAGCAGAAGGCACTGCAGAGTGGCTGCACTACACAGTCCGCGACCAGCTCGGCATTCCACAGGGCCAAGGCCGCAGGTACTCATGGGGCTACCCAGCCATCCCAGAGCAGTCAGAGCACGAGAAGGTATTCCGCCTGCTCGGCGCCGAGAAGATCGGCCTGAGTCTGAGCGAGGCCTACGCGGTCGAGCCAGAGCAAAGCACCGTGGCGATCATCACCCACCACCCACAGGCCGTCTACTTCGGCATGAAGAGTGGCTTTGTACCCAAGGCACCTGTGGCTGATGAAGTGATTGCGCTGAGCGAGCGCGGCGGCGACCTCCCAGAGGTTGACCCGGACGCGGTCGTTGAAGCTGAGGCTTAGGCCCTAAGCCAGCGCTGGAAGCAACCTGAAACGGAAGGAGACGAGAGTCTCCACCATTGCCGCCAGGCACTCTTCTCGCGTCACTGCCCCTGTGCGGTAGCGCCAACCGAGAAGCTCAATCGCGTAGCACTGGATCCGGTAAGCCTCCCGCGCGACGCTGCTCTTACCCCAACGGGCATTGCCAGCGAAGAGCTTGTCGAAGGCGAAATCATGAAGCTGG
>CAZZKI010000079.1:0-6067 GCA_964654785.1 uncultured Solirubrobacteraceae bacterium | reverse complement strand
GCTCAGCCTCTGGCTCTGGCGCCTCAACGGGAGGCTGACCGCCCATTCGCTCGTACTCTTGGTGAGCCTCAAGGCCGCAGTAGCGAGAGCCTTCGATGGGCGCGTTGGGGCAGCGGCGGCCATTCGAAAGAACTGCAGCGCAGCGGACCTGTGTGTCCTCCTGCTCCTCACCGCCACCGGCGCTTCCCCCGTCAACGGCATCCTGGGCGTAGTCGCTCTCTGACTTGATGTCGATCCGCCAACCGGTGAGTCGAGCAGCAAGACGAGCATTCTGCCCTGAGCGTCCAATTGCCAGCGCAAGCTGATCGTCAGGGACAATCACTGTGGCTTGCTTCTCTTCGTCGTCCACCAAAACTTCACGAACGCGGGCTGGTGAGAGAGCCTTGGCCACGAAACGAGCTGGCTCATCGTTGAACGGGATGATGTCGATCTTCTCTCCGCGGAGCTCCGAGACAACCATCCGGACCCGGGATCCACGAGGACCCACGCAAGCTCCCACAGGATCCACCCCATCAGCATGGGAAATAACCGCAATCTTGGACCTGTAACCAGGCTCACGCGCAACATCCGTGATTTCGACGAGACCGTCGGCCATCTCAGGAACCTCAAGCTCGAAGAGTTCCTTGATGAGCGCGGGGTCGCGACGCGAAACGATGATGCTCGGGCCCTTAGGAGAAGATGAAACCTCCTTGATGATTGCCTTGATCCGCTGAGCGTTGTCATAGCGCTCACCCTCAACCTGCTCGGAGCGTGGCAGCAGCGCTTCGGTGGTTTCGGTCAAGCGCACGAGTGTGTAACGGCTATCTGTCTGCTGAATCACACCGTTGATCAGCTCGCCAACACGGTCCTTGTACTCGTCAAATGTGAGCTCGCGTTCTGCCTCGCGTACGCGCTGAAGAAGAACCTGCTTAGCGGTCACCGCTGCGATACGCCCGAAGTTCTCCGGGGTGACATTGTGAGTCCCGATCTTGTCGCCGAACTCGTCAACCTTTGCAAAGTCGAGCTCAGGCGCAGCAGGCTCACGAGCCTCCCCAGTTTCGGGGTCAATGAGCGGCTGATCTGTCTCCTCTGGAACCGTAAGAACCTGAGACAGAATGTCTGAGGGAATCATCAGCTGCCACACGATGAAATCGCCGCTCTCGCGGTCTACCTCGACACGTGCGTACTCGACCGAATCTGGGTCCTTCTTGTAGGCAGAGAGAAGCGCTGCCTCGAGGGCACTCATGAGAGTGTCAACGGGAATGGCTTTCTCTTCAGCAATTGCCTCGAGAGCGTCGATGATTTCCTTGGACATAGGTTGTTTCCTCCTAAGCAGCCGGGACCAAGTTGGCCCGACCTATGGCCGAATATTGAAGTGAGAGTCGCTCGTCGCCAGTGGCGACAGTGACGGACTCGTCGTCGGCTTCGACGATCTCACCACTAACAGTTCGCGCCCCGGATTCAGGGAGCGGAGCAACCAGCTTGAGACGGGCTTTTCTGCCCGCAAAGCGCTTGAAATGGGCGGGCGTCACCAACGGACGCTCAGGACCAGGCGATGAAACCTCCAGGGCGTAGGTCTCGCGAAGGTCCGAGAGGATCTCAGTCACCTCTTCGCAATGGGCAAGGGTGACGCCCTCGGGATGATCAATAAAGACCCGAGCCTTACCGCTACCGGGGAACTCAACAAGGAGTACCTCAATTGATGGCGATGCCGCCTCAATCTCTGTCCTGATCCTGTTTTCGACTGCTTCGCTCATTGAGCCCCCTGGATAAAAAGAGCGGGCCTTTGCCCGCTCCACGCTACAAACCGGAAAACCGGCTCCAAAGCTGTCCCAACATCGTATCAGCCCTGCTAATTACCCAATTTGCTGGTTAGCGGTCTGAAAGTAGCTCTGTAATCGCGTCCAGCACAGCTGAGGCGATTGCGGGTTTCGGTGCTCGCGAAACCCGAGCTTGAGACGTTTGAGTTATCAGAACAACCTCGTTCTCTTCTGAGTCAAATCCAATTCCAGGTGAGCTGATGTCGTTGAAGACGATCATGTCCAAGCCCTTTGCAGCAAGCTTGCCGGCTGCGCGCTCAACTTGGTCACCATGCTCGGCAGCGAAGCCGATTATGAGTTGGCCCGGTCGCTTGGAGCTGGCAAGCGACGAAAGGATGTCCGGAGCTAGCTCCAGCGATATGTCGGGAACGCCAGAACTCTTGTCTATCTTGCCTGCTTCAGCCTTGACTGGAATGAAGTCGGCAACGGCAGCTGCCATCACGAGGATTGAAGCCGAATCGAACTCGACCTCTAGAGCTGTTTGCATCTCAGCAGCAGTAGACACATTCACGGTGCGCACAGCTGACGTTGGCTCTACCGCAAGGTTGGCTCCAACTAGTACGACCTCAGCACCGCGCTGGGCGGCCGCATCTGCAAGCGCTACACCCATCCGCCCGCTCGAGCGGTTTCCGATGTAGCGAACATCGTCAATTGGCTCTCGTGTGCCACCAGCGCTAACCAGAACCTTCAAACCAGCGAGGCTTCCTTCCGGCTTGCTCGTCGCAGTTAGAGACTCAACCGCGCGAAGAATCTCTGATGGTTCAACGAGGCGGCCCTTGCCAGCCTCGCCGTGGGAGGCAAGCTGCCCCTCTTCTGGCTCGAGAACCGCTATCCCCCGCCCAGCCAGCGACCGGACATTTTCCTGGGTTGCTTCGTTCTCCCACATGAGGTTGTTCATCGCAGGGGCGAGGATCACAGGGCAGACAGCTGCCAGTGCGCTCGTTGTGACGAGATCCTCTGCTGCGCCGTTGGCAATTCTTGAGATGGTGTTCGCTGTCGCTGGAGCAACCACCATCACGTCAGCCCCTTCGACAAGCGCAAGGTGACTGATCGGCGTTCGAACGCCCATGTCCTCACCCGGCCAAGAGCCATTTGCCGGGTCCGCTTCGAACTCGGATGCCAGAACCGGCGCGCCGGTTATTGAAGAGAACGACGCACGACCGACAAACCTGAGGCTTGAAGGCGTTTGAATGACGCGAACTGAGTGACCGGATTTGACGGCCAATCGAGCGAACTCAAGAGCTTTGTAGGCGGCAATTCCGCCGGGAACTCCAAGGAGAATCTTCATCTCGGGTCAAGCCCGGGCAGAGCGCCGGCGCTCAGGCGTCGTCAGCGGGCGACTCTACGAGGAGCTTGCCCGTTGCGATCTCTTCCAGCGCGATTGTGAGCTGGTTGTGTGAAGAGGTCTGAACCATTGGCGGGACGTACTCTTCGTAGCTACCTTCACCGAGTGCGTGGTAGTAGGCGTTGATCTGGCGAGCACGCTTTGCGGCTGCAATAACGAGGGCGTAGTTGCTCTCAACGTTCTCGTGAAGGTCGTCCATGCGGGGATTGATCATGTGCTTAGTCTAGCCGGGATTCCACTTCGGCGATTAGTTGCGACGAAGCCTGTCCCAAATCGTCATTAACGATGACTGTGTCGAACTGGTCCTGAAGGGCAAGTTCGCGCTCCGCCTCCGCCAACCGAACTTCGATCTGCTCTGCCGTATCGGTCCCACGTCCATCAAGTCGGGAACGAAGGACCTCAAAGTTTGGTGGGGCGATGAAAATCAGAATCGCGTTGGCTACCCGTTCGCGAACTTGCATGGCTCCATCGGTTTCGATCTCAAGAACCACTGCACGGGCAGCGTCGGTTCTCCCGACAACCTCGCTGAGAAGTGTTCCGTAGAGGTTGCCAGCGAACTCAGCGCTCTCGAGGAACTCTCCAGCGTTTTGCTTCTGCTCGAAGGTCTCCCTTGAAAGAAAGTGGTACTCGACACCGTCCGTCTCGCCCTCGCGGGGCGCCCTTGTCGTAGCGGAGATCGACTCGGGAAGATTCAGCTTTTCAAGGAGTGAACGCTTGAGCGTTCCCTTCCCTACGCCAGAGGGACCGGTGAGTACCACCAGCCGAGTAGCCATCGCTCTGCCTAGCGGGATAGAAGGACTACGAGTTCGCGACGCTGACGATCCGAAAGGCCGCCAACTGTCTTGCTAGGCGAGATGCGGCATTGAACGAGCGCCTTGTTCGCCTTGACGCGACCAATCTTTGGAACTGCAAGAAGGAGATCTAGAACCTTTGCAGTAAGAAGCCACTCCGGTGGATCCTCGATCTGAGTGAACACCTTGACGCGTCCGGCCTTGAGGTCACGCTTGAGTCGAGCTCGCTTGCCGCGAATCTCGTTGGCGAGTGCGAGGGCGTCCATGCGCTGGCTCCGTGAGCGGCCTGGAGTGCCGTCTGTCTGAGGAGTCGTGTCGCCTTCGAGAGTCATGCGGATCCGGATCCTACATACCCGAGGCATGTTTGCAACGTGACCTCAGAGTGAGCGTTTTCTGTGGCGTCTGATCAGGCGCCCGCAGATCTGGAAAACCCGAGCAAATCAGGCCTTTTCTAAATCCCTAAGTCAGCGCTTAGTTCTTCCCATATTCGACTGCCGGCCCGAGGGTCACGGAAGCTTTCCGTTCCAACTCCAACCAAAGTCGCGCCAGCTTTGAGCATGTTCAAGGCTGTCTTGGAACTGTCGACTCCGCCAATCCCGACCACAGGGATCGACACAGCTTTGGCTACTGCGTTGACCTGAGCGAGCGCGACTGGGTGGACCGCAGGTCCGGACAAACCACCTGTGCCACCCCCGAGCCAAGGCTCATCGCTGTCAGGAGTAAATGCCATACCTCGAAGAGTGTTAATCAATGACACTGCGTCCACCCCAGCTTCCTCAGCTGCCACAGCTACCGCGGCTGGATCGCTTGCATTGGGAGTGATCTTCACGATCAGCGGAAGGTCCGTGAGTCCGCGAACAGCGGTGATCGTTCTCGCGCACTCGATTGGATCCGAGCCAATGATCGTGCCTGTTTCGACGTTCGGGCAGGACACATTCAGCTCAATGGCGGCGACGCCTTCTTCAGCGGAGACTTCTTTGACCAGTTCTTCGAGTTCGGAAGTTTCGAAACCCATCACGTTGACGATCAAGGGAACGGGCAATTCTCGAAGTTCAGGCAGGTCCTCCCTGCGCCACCGCTCCAGTCCCTTATTGGGAAGCCCGATCGAGTTGATCAGCCCAGTTGGAGCCTCCCAAAGACGCGGCGGACGATTTCCTTGACGAGGGGCCACGGTGATTGTCTTTGTGACATGAGCGTGGAATGGGAACTCTGTAAACGCAGCGTCACCAAAAGCTCTTCGTGCTGCAAGCGGGTCCCAAGTACCCGATGCGTTAACGAGGGGTCCGGCCATCTCGATTCCGCAGAACTCGACGGACACTATTCCGCCCTACCAGTCGCGGTGATCTTGCTTAAGGCATCGCCACGAAGCACTGGTCCATCAACACAGAGGCGGATTATTCCGTCTCGTGTCTCGACTGCACAGCCAAAGCAAGCTCCAAAGCCACAAGCCATTGGACTCTCAAGAGCCATCCACGCTGGGACAGACTCCTCCGCGGCAGCGGCCCTCACCGCATCCATCATTGCCGGCGGACCGCAAGTAAACACCTCGCGCCCACCTTCTTGGAGCAACTCCCGAGCAGGAGCCATCACCGTGCCGTGGTGGCCTACTGAGCCGTCGTCGGTAGCGATGATCAGATTGTCTCTGCCACTTACTGCCGAAGCGTGTTCCCCAGTTCTGAATCCGAGAATCAGCTCGTGCTCGACTCCAGAGTTCGAAAGCTGGTCCGAATAGGCGAGGACCGGGGCAAGCCCAATTCCACCGCCAATCAAGAGCGGACGCAGGCCGCCAGTTGGATCGGGAAAACCGTTACCAAGCGGTCCGACTAGATCAAGCGAATCACCTTGCTCAAGCTGTGCCAACGCACCAGTTCCAGGCCCGACTGCGTCGATCAGGAATACGAACTGCCCCTTCTGATCTGCCGCGAGATAGCTGATCGCACGTGACAACCAGGGCCGACCTTCTTCTGTGGACGACCAGCCTTCAGCGGCGGCAAGCATGTGGAATTGCCCCGCCCGCACCTGGGCCCCCTCGGGGTCGTTCACTTCTATGAGGCGGTACGGGCCAAGCTGGGATGTTGCAACAACCGGTACCCGCCGGCGATTGAACGGCGCTAGCGGACGGCTCTGCGTCA
>CAZZKI010000078.1:0-6094 GCA_964654785.1 uncultured Solirubrobacteraceae bacterium | reverse complement strand
GCCGGAACCGGGGTCTTGGATAAATCGGTGACTGGCCCGACCATTGAAACCACAAACAGCGAAGAAAGTTGCGGGGGCCAAGGAAAGATTTCCTAAAGCCCCCGCAGCGTGTTGCTTGCCGCTAGTCCTCGTAAGGAACGAAGTCGGACTTCTTGGCACCGCAGACTGGGCAGAACCAGGTGTCAGGAATGTCCTCGAAAGCGGTGCCCGCGGGAATTCCACCGTCTGGGTCGCCTTCAGCCGGGTCGTAGATGAAGCCACAGGCTTCGCACATCCAGAGTTGAGTGTTTGAATCGCTCATAGCCGGATCGTAAGGGGTCGCCACGGCGTCGTTGGCGACCACGGGTAACCTCCGTTGCGTGACCGAAATCAGTGGCCCAGAGCCGGGAACAGAGATCAACCTCGGCGAGCCAGCAGTTCCGCGCCCCGCATCCACAGTGATGGTCATGCGTGGTGGCTCCGACGCACTTGAGGTTCTCTTTGTGCAGCGCAGCCACGAGGCACGCTTCATGGGAGGCGTTTGGGTGTTCCCCGGTGGCGCAGTTGACGCTGAGGAAGGTGCAGGCGAAGACGCATTGCGCGTAGCGGCTGTCCGCGAAGTTCAGGAGGAGGCGACCATTGACCTCGGCGACCCAGCTGACCTGATCCCCTTCTCGCGCTGGATTACGCCCGCGGTGGTGAGCATCCGCTTCGACACTTGGTTCTTCCTCGCCCACCTTCCAGAAGGAGCCGAAGCAGTCGTGGACGGCGAAGAATGCATTGACCACAAGTGGCTAAGCCCCGAAGCTGCTTTGGCAGCCCACAGAGCGGGTGAGCTCGAACTTGTCTTCCCGACGATCAAACACCTCGAACAGATCAGTGTGTTCCCGTCGGCTGAGGCATTGGCGCAACACGCTGCTGCATTGACGGTTGAACCAGTCGAGCCGAGGATCAGCATGGAGGGCGAGATAGCAAGGGTCCTCCTTCCTGGCGAACCGGGCTACGAAGAGGCGTAAGAGTGGAAGAGCAGGAGCGAGCTGCAGTGGTCGCTGGTGTGGTGATCGCCGGAGGGCAAGGTGAGAGACTCGGCGAAGGCCCAGCCAAGGCACTCCGGCCAGTCGGGACTTCGACCCTTGGCGCAAGAGCTACAAGGATCTTGATGCGCGTCCTCGGCGGGGGGCCAACGCTCTACTCGACAGACCCGGACATTGACCTCCCTGTGGGTATCCCGACTGGAGTGGAAGTTGTTGACGACCCATTCCCAGACCAAGGACCACTGGCGGGGATCACAGCTTCGCTCGAGGCGCTTGTTGGCCGTGCGGACCGGCTCGTCGTCGTCCCATGCGACATGCCACTGCTCCACCCAGCTGTGCTGCGGAGGGTGATGAGCGTTGAAGCCACGGACAAGGTCATCGCGGTTGGCCGGCCTGACGGCCCACCCGGCCCATTCCCAACGGTTTGGCCAATCTCACTTACAGCCCAAGCTCTGGCGATTTTCAGCGGCGGCGAAAGGTCACCGGCAAAGGCCATGCAGGAGATTGGAACGGAGATCCTCCCCCGCGACCTTCTGCTTGAAGATGTTGAGACGACCCTCTCTGACCCTGACCTGATTGGGCTTGAAGACATTGATGACGCATCTGACCTCGAACACCTCCGCAGAAGCGCGCCCCGGGTTCGCCTTCTGCTTGAAGGCCGCAGGAGCGCGACTACTGCCTGGGACTTGGGATCCATCGCCGAGACTCTCTCCCTTGCGAACCCAGCTGATGCGGGTTGGGTTGTGAACGGCCGCCCGGTTGGCTGGGACCCTGAGTTGCCGCTCGTTGAGCGGGACGCAGTCTCAATCCTCTAGCCACCTCGGTGCGATCAGGGTTACCTGTAGGTAGGGTCAGCTCATGTCCGAACGCCTTGACCTCCGTGGAAGAACAGTCCTGATCACAGGTGCAGCGCGAGGGATCGGCGCTGGCCTTGCCCGCGAGGTTGCCCGCCGAGGCGCACGCCCTGCGCTGGTTGGGATTGAGCTGAGCACCATGCAAGAGGTCGCAGCTGAGATTGAGAAGTCGCACGGCGTTGACACCTTTGTGGCGGAGGCAGATGTACGTGACCGCGCAGCGCTTGCCGCAGCTGCCGCGGGCGCAGTTGACAAGCTTGGCGGAATTGACGTGGTCGTGGCCAACGCTGGCATTGAGACAGCCCAGTCAATTGAGAACCACAGCCCCGAGGATTTCGACAACGTGATCGCCATCAACCTGATTGGCGTCTTCAACACGCTTCAGGCAACGATCCCTCACGTCAAGGCCCGACGCGGGCACCTGCTTCCAATCGCCTCGCTTGCGGCTGCTGCGCATGCGCCGAGCATGTCGGCCTACGCAGCCTCAAAGGCTGGCTGCGAGGCGATCGCCAATGTGGCCCGGATCGAACTCGCAGGTACCGGTGTGACAGTGGGCTGCGGCTACTTCAGTTTCTTGGACACAGACATGGTGACCAACGCCTTTGACCGCCCAATCGGAGATGCCATGCGGTCCAAGTTCCCGGGGCCACTTCAGAAGGTCTACCCGCTTGCGCCAGCCATCAAGGAACTTGCGGACGGGATTGAGGAGCGTGGCCGGGTCGTGGCCTACCCGCATTGGGTCCGCGGCATTCTTAGAGCTCGCGGGTTCAGCCAGCAGTTGACTGAAAAGACGATCGGAGTGAAGGCCAACGAGGCCATCACCGAGGTCGAGTCCCAGAACTCCTAGATCCGCTTGTTTGAGTGGCGGCTCAGCCGCCGCCGTACACCACTACAAGATCGGTAACGGCTCCAACAATAAAGCCGAAACCGATCATCAACAGACCTAGCTCGCGGTGGCCGAGGCGGCGCATCGCGTTCCAGATCTCACCGATCACGTAGAAGATCGCGCCGCCTGCGAGGGCGTAGCAAGCAACTTCCAGAGCGTCTGCTTGGACATTCCAGCCGATGACGGTCCCGAGGAATGTGGGAGCGCCTGCGATGAGGCCAGCGGCGCCAAGCCAACGCCAGCTGGGCCTGACTGAGCCGAGAGGGCCAACGATGCCAAAGCCTTCAGTTGCGTTGTGGAGCGCGAAGCCGACGACCAGAACAGTCGCGAGGGACATCTGTCCAGCACGGGCGGAAACGCCGATGGCGAGGCCTTCACCAAGGTTATGGATGCCGATCGCAAGAGCAATCAGCAGACCGGTGCGGAGGACCTTGCGCTTGGCAATCTCAGCCTCGTCAACAAAGTGGCGAGTCTCGGCACAGGAAATTGTCGCGGCTGCGTCGCCACCAGCGATGGGAGTAACAGCCTTTGGCTTGGAGTTCGCCTTCATCTTGGTGTCAAGCCAACCGAGTCCGGCACTACCGAGCAGGAAACCACCGGCCAGAAGAAGCGTGTAGAGAACGGCTTCGCTGAGTGGGCCTTCGCCTTCCTTGAACGCCTCAACTGTGTGCTCGACATAGCCGAAGCCCTCTGCCATGACGTCCATGAACAGGAATGCCAGAACGCCAACCGAGAACATGGCGAGCGCGAGGCGGACCTTGGTGCTGAGGCCCTTGACACGGCCAAGGGGAAGTCCAATGAAGATCGTGAGCCCGGCGATAGCGCCGAGTGCTGCAGTCTGGCCGAATGTCATGGTGTCTTGGCTGTCTTCCTGCCGGGGCGATTAGCGGCCGTTATTAAGCGACCGTGATTGCAAAGTACCAGAAGTACGCCCCCCATACCCTAGTAGCGCAGTAGGAGATAAGCGACCTTGCAATCAGAGCCTCTAAACCCCTCCAAAACGGCAGTTTGAGCAGCTTTATTTGGCGCGGATCAGATACTGCCTGGGTCACTTAGACCCAAGTCTTGAAGCCAATTCTGGGCTTGGGCGTTGAGCTGGAAGAACTCACCAGTCCAGATCAGGACACCGAGCGCAATGAGGATCAAGCCTCCACCAACGACGACGACTCCGTAGTGGCGCTTGATCACTGCGAAGACTGAAGTCATCTTGCCGAAGGCAAGTGCGGTCAGCAGAAACGGCACCCCAAGCCCGAGCGAGTAACACGCAAGCAGTGCCGCGCCCTTGCCTGCCGAGTCCGACAGAGCTGCGGTCGCCAAGATGGCGCTCAAGGTTGGGCCAATGCATGGAGTCCAAGCAATCGCGAATGCCATTCCCGCGACGACGGGCCCTCCCTTCCCAGCTTTCTCGATCAGCCCGCCTGGGTGCCATTCCTTCGCCATCTGGGGAATAAAGGGGCTGAGGGCAAACAAGAGGCCCAAAGCGATGATCAAGCCACCTGAGACCTTCTCAAGCTCACGCTGGTGGGACACCAGCCATGAGCCGATCCCCGTGGCAGTGAGGCCGAGCAGGATGAAGATGGTTGAGAAAGAGGCGACGAAGATAAGAGCGGGGACGATCACGCGCTTGGTCTCGGCGTGCTCCATGTCTGCAGGTGTGACTCCAGCGATCGCGCTCAGGTAGCCGGGGACAAGGGGCAGCACGCAGGGTGAAAGGAAGCTGACAAGCCCGGCCAGAAAGGCAATTGGAAAACCGACGGTAGTTGTCGTCGCGAGCACCAGGTCAGGTTATCTACGCGGGCTGAACGCTTACCGCGATGCCATTCAGAAACGCCATCCCTGCGAGCGGCTCAATGTCATCTGCGCCTGACGGTGCGAGCACATTGACGTTCACCCCGTCGGGAATTACCTCGTTCGCGCGCTTCCAACCACCCTTGTGCCCCCAACCGTGGGCAAGGGCAACAACTCCTTGAGTCAGGTCCTCGTCGAATTCAACCGCGACTTGTAGCTCGCCGGACTTGGACGCAACATTGACTCGTTGCCCTTCGCTAATTCCGTGCTTGGCGGCATCGGCCGGGTGCATATGGAGGGGCTGGGTGCGACCGCCTCGGGTGAGGAGTTGTGAGTTGTGCATCCACGAGTTGTGAGAGCGAAGCTCGCGCATGCCGATCAGCTGGAGTGGGCGCTCTGCGTCAGTTTCAACTCCGGCCTCCTTGATTCGCTCCAGTTCGGCTGCGATCTCCGGTGGCCCGAGGTCAACCTTCTTGTCCTTGTGACGGACCTTGGTCTTCAGCTCGCCAGTCGCGACAAACTCAGCAAGGACAATCCCGTGGGGATTGGCAGCAATCTTCTTGAGGTTGAGCCCCTTGCGACGCAGCCCGAACCAATCGCCGGCCGGACCAACTCGAACAAGCGCATCAACCAAGAACTGCGGGCTGAAGCGAATACCAAGCTTGCCGAGCCACCGAACTGGCGGCACGCTTGAAGGAGTGATTCCCAGGGGCTTGGAGATGTCCTCAATGATCTCCCATTCCTCACGAGCTTCACCTCTCGGCTCAACAACCTTGTCGGTGTAGTTGACGAATGGAGTCGTATGGAACCCGAGGAAGGCAATTGGCAGATCGTCGCGCTCGAGGAAAGTTGTTGACGGCAGCACATAGTCAGCGTGGCGGTTCGTTTCATTGACGTAGAAATCGAGCGAGACCATCAGGTCGAGCTTGCCTAGGGCACGCTCCATGGAATCCCCGTCAGGGACTGAAAGAACCGGATTACCTGCGCTTACGAAAAGCGCGCGGATCTGTCGGTCTCCTGGCGTCTCGATCTCCTCCGGGATCAGAGTGGCCGGGAGGTTGCCGAGAACGTCAGGGAAGCCTCCAATTCGAGACCGGCGCGACGCATACGAGGCAAGGCCAAACATCTCAGCCACCTCATCCAGGGCCAGAGGTGGTTTGCCGAACACCGCACCCCCAGCTCGGTCCAGATTTCCAGTGACGACATTGAGAGCGTCGAGGAGGAAGGAAACGAGAGTGCCTCTGCGGCCGAGGCAGGAACCAGTTCGTCCGTAGACCGCTGCGCTCTCGGCAGTCGCAAGGTCGCGCGCCATCTGGCGCACTGTCTCGGCCGGAATGCCGGTCCGCTCAACAGTTACCTCGGGCGGGTAGTCCTTCGCTGCAGCCTCGAGCAGCTCAACTCCCTTGGACTGAGAAGCAATTGCTGCAGAGTCGGCAAGCCCTTCGCTGAAGATCACATTCAGCATTGAGAGCGCGAGCCACGCGTCTCCGTCTGGCTTGATCGCGACATGCTCAAAAAGTCGCGCGGTCTCAGTCTTTCGAGGGTCAACGACT
>CAZZKI010000077.1:0-6125 GCA_964654785.1 uncultured Solirubrobacteraceae bacterium | reverse complement strand
GGAGGCACAATCAAGATCGTCCAGCTTGCAGTCTCAGCCTCGCTCGTATTCCCTGCAGCGTCAGTCTGCGTCACCTCGAGCTGGTGCGCGCCTTCGGCCAAGTCGGTGAGGTTGAACGGCGACGTACAGGTTTCGGGCGTGCCTCCGTCAACAGTGCAGGTAAGTGTTGCCCCCTCCTCGCCGGTAATCGTGAACTCCGCAGCGGTTAGCTCTGTTGGGGAGGAAGGAGTGCCGCTTATCATCGGTTTAGCGGGTGCCGTAGCGTCCACGCTGAAGGAGATTGAGTCGGTCGTGCTATTTCCCGCAGCGTCAGTCGCGCGCACAGTAACTGTGTGAGTGCCATCAGCCCAGTCGGATGCCGGCGCATACGGAGACGTGCAAGCGGCCCAGTCACCGCTGGCCGGCGAGGCTCCTTCAGCACACTCAACCGTTGCTGCGTCGGCGGCAGCGGTGAAGGCGATTGTCCGTGCCGGATTGTTGGTGATGAAGTCCGGAGTGTCATCGAACACTGTTGCGTCCGGTGCGATCGAATCAACGGTAAAGGCCAAAGATGAGGCAGCGCTGTTTCCTGCAGTGTCAGTGACCCTAACGTTGACAGTGTTCGACCCTTCAGACCATGCAGTTGCTGGAGAGTAAGGAGACCCGCAAGCGCTCCAGTCTTCAATTGCCGGACTTGTGCCCTCTGAACAGTCAACTGTTGCAGCATCACCCGGAACCGAGAACTCAATGGTCCTAGATGTCGTGTTGAACAGACTGCCCTGAGCGTCGGTGAACGTTGCTGCCGACGGCGGGATGGTGTCTACCGTCCAAGTCACTTCGGTGGCGAGGCTTTCGTTACCGGCCGCGTCAATTTGCTTGACGCTGAAGGAGTGGCTTCCGTCTGCCAGCGAGGTTGCGACAAATGGGGACGTGCACGCCGCATAAGAGGCTGAATCCAGAGAGCAACTGAAGGTGGCTCCAGACTCACCGCTTAGCGCAATGCTGAGCGAGGTAACTGGAGTCTCTCCTTCGGGAGCACCCGTGAGACCTGGGGCATCTGGTGCCACGGTGTCAATCGTGAATGTGGCGGAAGCAGCCGGGCCAGTAACGCTGTCGCCGTCAACCTGTCGCACCCGGACCGTGTAGGTGCCGTCGGCGGAACCAGTTGTTTCAGCAATCGGGCTTTCACACGCATCCCATGTGCCATTGCCTGATGGGGTATCTATTCGGCACTCAAATGTGTTGCCGGTATCGCCTGAGAATTCAACGCTCCAAGTGCTGGAATTAGTGAATGTGCTTGGAGCGGAGGTGATTGATGGTGCGGCTGGATCAGCCAAGGCTGAGGGAGCTATCGCTAGTCCCACACAGACCGCTGAAAGGCATGCAAGGGTCACGCTTCGGATTCGGCGGTCAACTTGAAGCAGCATGAACGACGAAGAGTAGTCCAGACCGGACGATTTCGCGACAGTCTCGCTACCTGTCGATAAATCCGTCATAGAGGCTTAATCTGGGCTCTTCGCTGCAAGATGACCCTTCGAAGGGTCTACCCGGCCGATCTCGCGCGCTGGCGCACCAGCCACGATTGTCATTGGTGGAACGTCGCGGGTGACTACGCTCTGAGCTCCGACAACCGATCCGGCCCCGATCGTGACTCCAGCCATCACCGTCACATTGCGGCCGATGAACACATCGTCCTCAATGACGATCGTGTCTGCTGTATCCCTGCGTGTCGCGGGCAAGTATCGGCGCGGCACGGTGTGAGTGTCGTGGACATGCCCTGCGTAAAGCTGGCAGCCAGCGCTGATCATCACGCGATCGCCAATAAGAATGTCGGCGCGAGCGATGAGACTGCTCCCACTTACCGCACTGTCATCACCAATAAGGATTCTTGACTCTTGCTGCCGCGTGCTCAACATCGTGGGGTGTGGACAGCCGTTGAGATGCATTCGCGGGTGTGACGTGATCGTGACGTTCTCACCTAGATCAATTGAGCTTCCTGGGCAGATATCAACGATGGGGGATCCTAGAAACCGGGCTGATCTCGGCGCCTTAATTCCCTGGAAGCGAGCCGCAACGCGCCCGCGACGAAGCTGCGCCCAGCGATCCGCTGCTCTGATTGGCTTCATGCGGCGGATCATTGGGAGCGCTACGCGCTTCGAGCTTCTTGCTTCAACTCGCTCATCATGCGCTCAAGGCGAGGTTCCATTTCCTCGTCCACATGAGTCATGAGGCCAGCCACAGCTGGGTGCACGGCTGCGATTCGGTCACGCATGGCTATCGCGACGGCACGGTAGGTCGGGTGGCCCTCGCGGCCTGAGCGAAGTTCAATCAACTGCATGGCTTCGCGAGCATTCAGGTCCAGAATGAACCTGATCCGGTAGCCGAGTGCCAGTGCGTAAGGGGCCTGGGCTGTGAGGCCTGCGTCCACAAGACGCTGCCACTCAGTCGCCGAAACCTCAAGTGCCTCGCGGTACGCATCGCCTTGGCCTGCTGCGTCCACATCCCCAGGTACGCCAGCGCCAAGGTGTGGCGTAAGTGTCTGCCACTGAACAGTCAGCATCCGATGGCGTTGAAGGTCGCGGAAAGCGCCGTAGTCGGCGACGATCTCAAAGCGGTAACGAAGCGACTCAAGGCCACGGCCTGGGCGGTGACGGCGATTCTTGCGGTCGCCAGCAAGGTCAGCCAAAAGAGTGGCCTGCTCGTCTGAGCTGAGAGCTGCGACTGCCTTTCGAATCTCAACCTCGCTGCGTCCCGACGTCTCAAATAGGAGAGCGACGAGCATGTCCTCCTCGATTCCCTCAACCGAGAGAAGTTCAACCGAAGGCGCCGGGTCGGACTCTTCACCTGCCCCGATGCCGAGCTTGTCCGACCACCTGCGGCCAGCTGACTCGCGCTCAGCGAGGAACTCGATCCACTCACCGCCACGGTCAGGGCGCTCAACGCGGGCAACAAAGCTCGGCATTACCTCCTTGACGGTCTTGAGGATCATCGCTCCGTATTCGCGTGCCTCTGGCAGCGGGTGGGCGAGGAGGTGGAGAATCAGCTGCTCGTAAGTCTGGCCAGTCGCATACATGCCCATGTGCGAGAGCGATGAAGCAGGCAGCAGGCCACGAAGCAGGTCCAAAGCCTTTGCCTTGCAAGCGCGCAGGTGGGCGGCCTCAGCCTCGTCAGCGCCGCGCGGGTACTTCTCTACTGCCCACGCGGTGACCTCAGGCAAGGCTGCAGCGTAGATGTCGAAGATTCGGTCCATTGCTGCTTCGTACTCAGGCCCGAGTGCTTCCTCGCGGTGGTAGCGATAGCCACCTCCTGGAATTGGAGCGTCCCAAGCGAGGTACCGGGTTGACTGCTCAAGGTAGGCAGCGATCCGAGGACGCTGGAGGATCTTGGTGAGGACGTTTGAAGTCCACTCGCACGCGATGTGCATCCCGCCAAGCTGTGCGACCGAGTCATCGCCATAGCCGAGGAAGATCCTGTCGTAGAGCTCAGCTGCTCGTTTGCCCTCGTCACCTTCGAAGACCGCAGCGTTTCCACTCATTGATTCAGCGAACTCGTCGATGTACATCCTTCGCAGAGTCCCGGGATAACGGCTGTAGCGAGCAAACAGCGCTCCCTTGACGGTCTCCGGCAGGTTTACAAGGCCAAAGACAGGCTCGTCAAGGTTCGTGAAGTGCGGCGCCAGAAGGGCCTGTTCCTCAGGGGTGAAGGTTTCGACGGGACGCTGCACGGGTTGACGATCCTATTCGCGCAGCCCGACGACCGAACCGCCTTTTTTCGCTGTGCGCGGGGTGATTAGCGGGTGGTGCTGGACTGCAGTGACTTGTTTGTCACTTTGGACGCTTGGTCCAGCGGCCACGAAGGCAGGACGCCAATCGCCAGAGTCAGAGCCGCTGCGACTAGAGCGACAGCGACAAGCTCCGGAGCGCGGCGTGGCGCAGCTTCCTCAGCACCGGCGGGCGCATCCTTGAACCACATAACAGCGATAACTCGGAGGTAGTAGCCAAGTGACACAAGGGACCCGATCACCACTGCGAATGCGAGCCAGGCGTAACCGCCGTCAAGGACAGCTTCGATGACTGTCAGCTTGCCGATGAAGCCAGCTGTGGGCGGGAGTCCAGCAAGCGCGAGCATCGCGACGGACATTGCCCCGGCAAGCCAAGGGCGTCTGCGGCCAAGTCCAGCGAACCCTTCAAGGCGCTCACCTTCATCCCAGTCACGGCTGTTGTCAGCGACTACTGCGAACGCTGCAAGGGTCATGACCGCATAGACGGCGAGATAGAAGATCACGGCTTGGGTGCCGAGGTGCTCGGCGACCACGACTGCGGCAAGCAGGTAGCCAACTTGAGCAATCGAGGACCAAGCGAGCATGCGCTTAAGTGAATCTTGGCCCAGCGCGCCAAAGTTGCCCACAGCGATTGAGAGAACCGCGAGCGTCGCGACGATCGGGGACCAATCGTCAACTGCTGGAAGCAGTGGGCCCGCCAGAAGGCGGATCAGCACGCCGAGGGCAGCAGCCTTGGTTGCGGTTGCCATGAAGGTCGTTACGCCGGTGGGGGCACCCTCATATACATCTGGAGTCCATTGGTGGAAAGGCGCCGACGAGGCCTTGAACCCGATTCCGACGACTGCCAACGCCATTCCGCCGAGGAAGAGTGCATCGCTGGCGGTTGAGCCGTTAAGCGCTGCCTTCCCAATCTCAGGGAAGCCAGTTGAGCCTGTTGCGCCGTAAAGGAGCGCAAGTCCGTAGAGAAGCGTTGCTGAGCCAACCGACCCGACAATCAGGTACTTAAGCCCCGCTTCGAGCGAACGCTCCCGCTTCAGGGCTGAACCGCTCATGACATAGAGCGGGATTGAGAGCAGCTCCATTCCGACGAAGAGGGTCACAAGGTCGTCTGCAGCAATGAGGACGAGCATTCCCGTGACGGAGAACAGCATCAGCGAGTGGAACTCTCCGTTGCCCAGCTCGCTCTCAGAGCGCAGGGAAACGATCACGGCGACTAGCGCGCCAACCAGGCAGATGGAGCCAAGCGTGACAGTCAAAGTGTCAATCTGAAGCGCGTCGGAGATGATCGCCGTGTCAGTGCCTGACGCATTGCTCCACTGGCTGATCAACCAGACCAAGGCAAATAACAAAGTCGCGATAGTCGTAACTGGAACAGCAATACGGCGGAACCCGTTGCTGCCAATAAGGCCAATGAGGAGTGCGAGGATCGCTCCGCCAGTAAGGATTGAGATTGGTCCAAGCGCTGTCCAATCAATGTGGGGGGCTGCCACTGCGCCGATCATGGCTTCTCCGCCATCTTCTTCACGGGCTGTTCGGCGCTCTGGCCGTTAGCAAGGGCTGCGGGGACGACAGCTGCGGTCGCAGGCCCTTCGCTGCGCTTAAGGAGTGGCTGCGGGCTGAGTGCCAGAGCAAGAACAAGGGCTGCTGCTGGCAGAAGGGGAAGCGCCTCACGGAAGCTGATCTCGCGTTGCTCGACGCCGTTCTCGTCCGGGCCGTGCATCGCGCGGATGTACATCCGAAGCATGTAGACGGCAGCCATCGCGACTCCGAGGCAAGCAAGGACTGCGATCACAGCGGTTGAGTCAAAGACTCCCTTGAGGATCAGGAACTCGCCGATGAAGTTGGCTGAGGCAGGCATCGCCAAGTTCGCAAGAGCTGCGATCAGGAAGATGACGGCAAGAACAGGCGCACCCATCGCCATCCCGCCCATTGAGCCAAGATCCTCGGAGCCCTTTGCTCTGCTGGCAAGCAGGCCGACGATGAACACCAGCAAGACGGTTACAAGCCCGTGGTTGACCATCTGGAGGAGTGCACCCTGAGCGCCTGAAGTTGTGAGGCTGAAGATGCCGATCACGATGAAGCCCAGCTGTGCGATTGACGAATAACCAACGACCAGCCGTGCGTCCATCGTGGTGAAGGCAAGCGCTGAGCCGTAGATGATTGAAATCAGGCCGATCACCAGAAGCAGGGTTTGGAAGTTGGCGGCCGCATCCGGGAATAGAGGCAGCGCAGCCTTGAGGAATCCGTAAGCGGCAACCTTTGAGAGGACACCTGAGAAGAGCGCGAGTACTGGCAGCGGCATGGCCTTGTAGGCGTCCTTGAGCCAGCCGTGCAGCGGCACAGCTGGCATCTTCACGAGGAAGGC
>CAZZKI010000076.1:2523-6224 GCA_964654785.1 uncultured Solirubrobacteraceae bacterium | reverse complement strand
TCGACAACGAAGACTCAATCGCAACTGCCAAGTTGCTGGACGCCGCGGGGATTGACCTGCTTGAGATCTCCGGAGGTACCTACGAGGACCCTCAAATGCTTGCCGGGCTCCAGAAGCGGCAGAGCACGATCGACCGCGAGGCCTATTTCCTCGACTTTGCCGAGAAGCTCCGCGGCGAGACCCAACTGCCGTTGATGGTCAGCGGAGGCTTCCGCTCATCTGCGGCGATGGCTGCGGCAGTCGGATCTGGCGCCACCGACATGGTCGGACTTGCCCGACCGCTCACCCTCATGCCTGACCTTCCCAACCGAGTTCTTGCTGGCGAAGACTTGCGTGCCGTTGACGCGGAGCCCCGCGCCAAGCTTTCCTTCATTGACGCGTTCATCGGCTCGTCTTGGCACAACCAGCAGTACGCCCGAATCGCAGCTGGTAAGGCGCCCGCAGCCAGCCGCGGCCCCGTGGCGACAACCTTGATCGGGGTTGCAAAGCTGCAGCGTGACGGCCTGTTGTACGGCCGCCGTTAGGGTTATCGGACTATGGCCGAAGACGCAGTGACAATGGAGAAGATCGTCGCACTGGCAAAGCGCCGCGGATTCGTCTTCCCCGCGTCCGAGATCTACGGTGGCATCGGCTCGACTTACGACTACGGGCACTATGGAGTTCTCCTCAAGAGCAACGTTCGCGCGGCGTGGTGGAACTCGATGCTTCGTGACCGCGATGACGTCGTCGCTCTGGACTCGGCCATCATCCAGAACCCTCGCGTTTGGGAGGCATCAGGCCACCTTGCAGGCTTCACAGACCCAATGGTTGACTGCCGAACCTGCAAGCTCCGCTTCCGTGAAGACCACCTTGAGACATCGCCTTGCGGGAAGAAGCCGTCGAAGTGCGCCGGCCAGACGGACGAGTGTGACCTGACAGAAGCCCGCGACTTCAACCTCATGTTCGAGACGACAATGGGGCCAGTTAAAGACGCTGGAGCGACTGTGTACCTCCGCCCTGAAACCGCTCAGGGAATCTTCGTCAACTTCAAGAACGTTCTTCAGTTCGCTCGTAAGCGGCCACCGTTCGGTATCGCCCAAACCGGCAAAAGCTTCCGCAACGAAATTACCCCTGGCAACTTCATCTTTCGCACCCGCGAGTTCGAGCAGATGGAAATGGAGTTCTTCGTTCCGCCGGAGGAAGCAGACAAGTGGTTTGAACACTGGTGCGACACTCGCATGAACTGGTACCTGGACCTCGGAATCCGCGCGAGCCACCTTCGGATCAGAGCCCACGAGGCAAGTGAGCTCTCGCACTACTCGTCAGCCACCAGCGACATTGAGTACCTGTTCCCGATTGGTTGGTCAGAGCTTGAGGGCGTTGCCAATCGTGGCGACTACGACCTCTCCGCTCACGCTGCAGCGTCAGGCGAAAAGATTGAATGGAGCGACCCCCAGAAGGGCGAGAAGTACATTCCCCACGTGATCGAGCCTGCTGCTGGTGCCGACCGGGCCATGCTCGCGTTCATCGTTGACGCATACGACGAAGAAGAAATTGACGGTGAAAGCCGCACAGTTCTGCGTCTCCACCCGCGCCTCGCACCAGTGAAGGTCGCAGTGCTGCCACTCCTTCGTAAGGACGGCCACCCGGAGAAGGCTCAGGAGATTCACGCTGAGCTTCGCCAGCGGATGAACTCCGAATACGACGAAGGTGGCTCAATCGGTAAGCGTTACCGCCGCCAGGACGAGATTGGGACCCCCTACGCAATCACTGTGGACCACCAGACGCTCGAGGATGGAACCGTCACCCTTCGTGATCGTGACTCTCTTGAGCAGGAGCGAGTCCCAGTAGATGGCCTCGCCGACCTGCTCGAGCAGAAACTCCGCGCTCCTTGGAAGTCCCCTAAGCCGGACGTCGTCGGCCAGTAAGACAATTCGCTGATGGAAGCCGCGACCGTTTCCACCAAGCGAGCTACCCGTGCAGTACTTGGGCTGTTCGCAGCCATGTCACTGACCGTCGTCGGTGTCATCACTTGGAACGTTCTCTTCAACGGATCTATTTGGACTGGTGCAGTCGGCTACGTCTTTGACTCAATGCAGTACCTCGCATGGATTCGCGAGGGCGCAGACCACTTCTTTGCGGGGAATCTCTTCCAGCTTGAGCCTCCGGTTCGCAACTACATCAATCCAGGCCTGCTGATTTCGTCAGGGCTGAGCAAGCTGGGCATTTCGATCCCGCTCACTTATGCCTTCTGGATCCCTGTTGGGATTGCACTTCTGATCTGGGTGATCCGGCGCTTCAGCAACTGGCTTGAGCTGTCCGGCTGGACAAGCGTTGCCGTGGTGGCGCTTGCGCTGCTTTACAAGTTCCCGATAGCTCGCCTTCTGGAAGGTCATGTGCCGGTGACCAATGTCAACGCTCTGACCTACGGCGGCACTGATGCATGGCCGGTCTACTGGTCATGGGGATTCTCACTGACTGCGGTTTCTGTGGCTCTGCTTTGCCTCGGCGTCATGCGTTACGACCAGATTCGCCAATCCCCAAGGCGAGTCTCCTGGTCGCTCATGGCCATCGCTTTGTTCTGTTCTTGGCTGCAGCCTTGGCAGGGAGCAATCCTGCTGGCAGTCATTGTCGGTGGAGAGGTCATCGCCGGGATCGTTCTCAAGGGCGGCGCCGGCCTCAAAGGCCGCATCACTTTGCTCGCCACGACTGTTGTCGCTGGCACTCTGCCCCTGGCCTACTACGCGATCCTGGGCAAGGTTGATGAGTCTTGGCGAATCAACGGCATCCAGGCGAACCACTACGTGAGCGGAGTCAGTTGGTGGACGCCGTTTGCGCTGTTCCTTCCGCTCTTGGCTGCCGCCGCAATCGCTTACACGTGGCGCCCGAACAACTTCAGAGATATTGCAATTCGACTGTGGCCAGTTGTCGCGATCGCAGAGATGCTCACCATCCACGTGACGAAGGCAGGGAACACGTCCACGCACGCCCTGAAGGGAATCACCTTCCCGCTGGCAGTTCTCGCTGTCGCTGGTGCGGCGCCGTTCTTTGCCCAACTTTCGAAGCGCAGCGCGCGAGGCTCAGCAGCCTTGGCCACACTGCTGATCGGGCTTCTATTCATCCCTGGCGCGGTCGCGCAGATCGAGAGCCAAGTCAAGGAGATGAGCGTGAATGAGCGCGGTGGCTACTACTACATCTCCCCAAATGACGAGAAGGCGCTCGCCTGGTTGACAACTCAGAAGGGTCCGGGCGGCGTCTACGCAAGCTCGCTATACGGCTCAATGGTCCCGTGGCGGACCGACCGTCCAACTTGGGTCGGTCACGAGACTTGGACGCCGCGCTTCCAAAGCCGCTCGTACTTCAACGAGAACACGCTGAACGGCCATCTGCCGACCATCGCTTTCGGACTCTCACCTGCAGATGTCGCAAAGTGGACGGGTGCACGGTGGGTGTTCCAAGATTGCTACCACCGCCTCATTCAGAAGGGCAAGAAGTACGCGACCCTTGACTCCCAGCTCGACGGCATCGCTATCAGCAAGCACAAGTTTGATTGCGCGACCATCTGGGAGATCAAGCCCGGCGGCCCTCCCCCTGCTGGCATTGACCGCTATCACCTCACCTGGCGCCCGAGCGACGGCTAGGTCGCAGCGCTCGCTCGACTGTTGTTAAGCGAGCGCGGTGCGAGCGAGATCTCTCGCAGACCGCCTGAACAAGCTAAGCGA
>CAZZKI010000076.1:0-2423 GCA_964654785.1 uncultured Solirubrobacteraceae bacterium | reverse complement strand
AAGCGAGCGCGGTGCGAGCGAGATCTCTCGCAGACCGCCTGAACAAGCTAAGCGACAGGCGTCGCTGAGCCGGATTCAACAGAGCCGTCATCCGATGGCTCGTAGTTGAACTCCTCTTCAGCGCCAAAGAGTGCGTCAAGCACGCGATCGCGAAGGCCTTCGCTGAGAGTCAAGGCGAGTACGCCCATGATTCCCATCAGCACTAGCCACCTGAGGATTCCGCCTGAGTTCTTTTCTTCCATGGTCATTCGCCTTCCGTCCGGTGGGTTACGGCCCTCAACGCGAGGATACCCGCAACTGAGTCGCTTGCGTCAGAGTTGCCAGGTGGACCCCTCTCGGGCCATTTCAACTGGGCCGCCAAATGCCTTTTCAGCAACGGCCCTTGATTCCTCAAGGTCCATGAAGTCGGAGGCATGGGTAAGGACAAGGCGGCGGGCGCCTGCAGCCTTCGCCATGTCGCCAGCATCTTCGGGCCCAAGGTGCCCTTCGCGCGCAGTGTCGGGTCCGTCATACGCGGCTGGCAGCGCGGCCTCCACCATCAGAACATCTGCTCCAGAGGCCAGTTCAACCAACGCATCAGAGCGAGCGCAGTCGGCGCCATAGACGAAGCGCCCTGAATCGCCAGAGGTAAACGCCATGGCAAAAGCTGGTGTGAAGTGAGGGACTTCCTGAAGCTCGATCCGTAAGTCGCCAATCTCCAGAACTTCAGTTGGATCGTAAGTGGAGGAGTCAAACGCGTCCTCGACCAGCGTCGCCTTATCGAAGGCGCCAACCACAGTCCGAATCACCTCGGCCGCCTGCGGCGGAAGGTGAAGCGAAGGCTTACCAACCTCACGCTCCGGCCCATAAGTGAGAGCGTAGGAGAATGGAACGAGATCAAGGATGTGGTCGCCATGCGGGTGGCTGATCACCACAGCATCAATCTCACGGTGGTCCAGACGCTCGCGAAGCTTCCCGAACACGCCGTTGCCGCAATCCACCAAAACGCGGACCTGGTCAGTCTCGACGAGGTACCCGCTGCAAGCACCGCCTGCGTCTTGCCAGGCTGGCGAACGGCCGATGACTGTTACACGGAGAATTGGGAGGACCTTATTTCAGTGATGACAGCGAGGGCGTCGAAGGGGCGTGCCGCCGTCCGCTACTGGGAAACTCTACCTAGATGAACGATCTCGTGACAATTGCCACAGCAAGCGGCTCCTCGCTAAATGAAGTGATGCTCATCTTTGGCCTGCTCCTGATGGCCGGAGCAGTGCTTGCTGGACTCGCCCGGCGAGGGTTCCTCAGCATGGTGGCGCTCTACGTCATCGTCGGTCTGATCGTCGGCAACAGTGGGTTTGGCTGGATCCACTTCAACCCAAGGTCGCCATTCGTTCAAGACTTAAGCATCGTTGCCCTCGTCGTGATCCTCTTCCGCGATGGGCTTGAAGTTGACGCTGGCCTCCTTCGCCGCGACTGGGTACTACCGGCCCGCAAGCTTCTTCTGGCGATGCCGATTACCGCTGTGATAATTGCCGTGGCTGCCCACTACGCCGCTGACTTGAGCTGGACATGGTCATTCCTTCTGGGTTCGCTCCTCGCCCCCACCGACCCAGTTCTCTCCTCTTCAGTCGTCACCAACCCACGCGTACCTGCCGTTATCCGCAACTCGCTCAATTTGGAATCGGGAATGAACGACGGGCTCGCCCTTCCGGCAGTTCTGGCATTTGTCGCGGTACTTGATCACCAAGGTGATTTCGTCCTCTGGCAGTTCCTCCTGCGCGATGTTGGCGGCGGCCTGGCTGTCGGACTGGTCTTGGCTGTGGCAGCTGCTCGCATTGCTCCCAAGGGCCTTGACGACCTCAAAGAACACCTTGTCTCCCTCTACGCACTGGGGGCTGCGCTGCTGACCTACGGAGTGGCAACCTTGGCTATCGGCGCAAACGGTCTAATTGCAGTGTTCACTGGGGCGATCGCGCTTGGCGCCATGCGCGAAGACATTCAGGAGACATTTGCCAACCGAGCTGACGACATCGTCGAACTGGTCAAACTCGCGATCTTCGTCGTCTTCGGGGCGACTGTGACTCTCTCCGCAATCTTCGATTGGGGATGGGCACCATGGGCGATCGTCGCAGTCACCTTCCTCGTCGCGCGACCTGTTGGCGTTGGAGTCTCACTCGCCGGCACCGACCTGAGTATTCGGGCCCGGGCATTCATGGCGTGGTTCGGCCCTAAGGGCGTAGCCACGATGAGCTTCTCCCTTTATGTACTCGGCCACCTCGCTGGAAGCCAAGAAGTGGTTGACATTGCCTCGCTCTGCGTCCTCATATCAATCATTGCTCACGGGCTGACGGATGTCCCGGGGGCTAACTGGATTGCCAAACGGGAACCAGCGGATCAGACTGCTGCGTGAATCTCGGCCTGCTCTTCAGCAGTCGGGAAAGCCC
>CAZZKI010000075.1:0-6346 GCA_964654785.1 uncultured Solirubrobacteraceae bacterium | reverse complement strand
CCTCCGCAGAAGTTTTTCGGACTCACGCCAACTCGCTGCTATCTTCGTGCACCTTCCGCTTGTCGGTGTCGGACCAATGGGGAGCGTTCGAGCAGAACCGGGGACACAAGCGGGGAAGGACACTCTTTATGCCAAGCAGTTCGTCCGGGTCCGATTGGGACCTCGACCACCTCAGCCTCGAGCAACTAATGGACGCCTTCCTGAAGGCAAGAAGGCGCGGTGATGTTCAACGCGCAGCTGACGCGTTCGAGCTGATCGCATGGCAGGCCTACAACGAGGTTCTGAAGTACCAGCGCAGGAAAATGGAAAGCGTCCCCTTCCACGACGCAGAGGACCTCGCATCCATCACAGTCGAGCGGCTTGTAGCCAACTCCACCAAGTCAGCACGGAACTTCAAGGGAACAACCCCCTCCGAGCTTTGGAAATACATCTACACGACTGCAGACAACATTCGCAATGACTATTGGAAGAAGTCGAAGCGCCGCGAGGGAATCGCACACGTCGTTTCAATTGATGCGGAGACAGACACTGAGGAAGGTCCAGCCCGGCGCGATCTCGCCGTGTCAGATGACGACTTAAGCCAGGTTGAGGTTGACGAGGTCTTCTTCGCGGTCTTGTCAGATATGCCGCAGAAGCAACGTCCGATCATCTGGGACCGGTGGATTGGAACCCCAGCGAAAGAAACAGCCATGAGGCATGGAATCACCCCATCCAACGTTGACCAGATCTACAAAAGGTTTAAAGACAAACTTCGCAAGGCCTGGAACGACCACCAAGCCGGCGGCGCTGATGGCAATAATGGGGATGGAATCTCATGAGCCAAGTCGACAAAATCGTTGAGCAGTACGCAGCTGCCCTCCAGGCAGGCGAGCACTTCGACTACGAACCGCTTGCCGCAGGCCTTGATGACTTTGACCTCCGTGAACTCGAAGCCCGCATCGGGATGCTCGACCGGCAACTCTCGGACCATTCCGACGGCGTTGACCGCAACGACCCACGTGTCGAACGGCTCCGACGCTCCGCTTCCGGACTGTCAGGTGTCTGGCCTTCAATGCTGCCCCGCCTCCGCGAACGGAAGAACCTCGACCGGGCAGAGCTCGCTAAGCAGCTGGCTGAAGGCCTTGGCCAACCAGAAGCTGCCGACAAGGTTGAGGAGTACTACCACCAGCTTGAATGGGGAAACCTTCCCGCCAACAAGGTGGACAGGTCAGTCGTCAAGGTTCTTTCCGAAATCCTTGAAGAGGATGAGCAGGAGCTTTGGGAGGCAGGCACCACCGGCGTCAACCAGTGGTCCAAAAAGGTTCGTCGCAGCAAGTCAGGCCCGCTCCCTAAGCGTGCCTTCGCACGCTTGGTCGGCGACAACAAGCCGCTGACTGTGGACGACTCCCAGTTCGATCCTCCAGCTAAGTCCAACTGGGACGACACGGACCGCCTCTTCCTCGGGGGATGAGCACACCCTCAGGCAGGTCGTTTGCCGACCCGCTCGGCGGGCCGGCGATTACGCGTGACCATCACGGGACTGATGTTCTCGCGATGGAGCGAGAGGCGATCAAAGTCCTTGAACGTGTGCCGGAGGCCAAGTGGGACGGCCAAGCCCCAGTGCCGATTGACTGGATCGTCACTGAGATGTACGACCTGCGCGTCCAACTCCACGAGAACATTGCCTCTGTTGTCGGCGTCGAGCTTCCCGAGGGGAAGCGGCTATCCGGCCTTCTGCTCGAGGATCGAGGCCTCGTCCTAGTGGACGCTTGGGAAGTTGAGAAGTGGCCCAACAGGAGGCGCTTCACAATCGCTCACGAACTTGGCCATTTCATCCTCCACCGCAGGAACCCTGAGTACTTGGCATCACCAGGCGGGTCAGGGCTTCCGTTGGTCGAGGCTGAAGCCCACGCTTTCGCTGCAGCCCTCCTGCTTCCGGCTGCCCTGCTTCGCCCCGCCGCGGACGCCTGCAACGGCGATTGGTCCCAATTGCTTGAGCCATTCCTGACGACCAACGCCGCTATTGAGCGGCGTCTCAAAACGCTCGGCTACACAGTTGAAGAGAAGGGTGACGCTTAAGCGTCAGTTGTCGGAACCGAGTCGGTCCCAGCAGTAAAGGCCGACGCACTCTTCAGCGAGTTCGCGGCACCGCTCATCTGAGAGCCAAGGCAGGACGGTCTCAAACCACTGGTCCTCACCCACACCTTGGTCAAAGGCATCCTCGCCACGCATCTCTGCAGCAAGGCGAAGGGCTTCACGCTTGTTCTCACCAAGGCTTGGAAACACACCCGTAAGGAACTCGCGGTTGGCAACCGGCTGGCCTACCTCAAGCGAGGCGTGCCATGCGGCGAGCATTGAAAGGTCGTCCTCATCAAGGTCAGCAACTGCCTTGGCGTAGTGAGTCGAGAGTTCCGTCTCTGGAATCTCGTCAACCCATGCGCGCACGATCTCAGCGAGCAGCTGGCGTCGGGCCTCACGGCCGATCGAGTCAGCGATTACTCGGATTGCGTTCTGCGGTTCGATGAAGCAGAGTGACAAGTTGATGTCTCCACTGGTTACGAGTGGTTGGGCGGCGGACGAGAGAGAATGTACGGCCACCCCCTGACGACAAAGGTTCAAAACCGCCCCTTCGCCGCCGGGAGCGTTGCTACTCGCCGAAGAATCAGCCGATCACTGTGACGTGGATTGGCGCAGTGGCAGCAGCAGCGAACGGGTAGCCGGACTCGGCCGGGACAAACGCCCTAATCGAATACCTCACCCTGCCCACGGCTGCCCTAAATCGATACGAAGCACGCCACACGCCGTCCAAATCCGACCTCGCCGATGCGAATGTTTGCCACCCGCGATTGGGAATGAAGGCTTGAACCAACACCAGCTTGCCTGTGGCGGGCAACCAACCGCCATCCAAACGGCCACTGAACGTAGATGACGCACCAACCTTGGTTGTCCGCGGGTTTGCCCCGATGGTCGTCAGTGCGGGGACGCGAACTGCCATTTCCACGCCGCTCCCGACTGATCGGTGGTCTCCACTCCACTTAAGCCTGAATCGCCGACTCGGGCCAGGTGCCACCGAGAAGGCAAACCTCCCGGCGAAGTCGGTCCGCTCCGACGACACGGGGGTCCATTCACCGCCCGCCATCAGGGGGGCGCTCTCGAGCGTTACTGCGGCCCCTTCCACGGGCAAGTCCCTGGCACCGAGAATGCGGCCAGATACGTTCCCTCCCTTCCCGTGGGGAAGGGAGTCGAGCGACGCTGCTCCTGCGGAGCCAGACCCCAAGCCCATATGAGCCTCAATGCGCGAGACTGACCGCAGCGGGAACGAAACCACCGCCAGGCCACCTAGGTTCGTCTTGATGGTGGCGGCAGTGTTTCCTGCCTTATCGATTGCCGTTGCCTCCATCTCCCATTGGCCCGGTGCGTAAGAGCCGTCGTCGAGCACTGCCTCGTAGCGTGCGCCACGAAGCTCCGTGGGAAGCACTCGCCAGTCACCGCCAGCAATGGGCCTGAGTCGAACAGACACCGAGTCGACGCCCGACGTCGCATCTGTCGCATAAACCCGAACAATGCGTGGGTCAGCAGAGTCCTGCGGAATGAACTCAACTCGCTCTGGTGCCGTGCGATCCACCTTGACCACGGCAGTCGGCCTCCCGGAACGGTTTCCGGCGGCATCGGTCACATCCCCCGAAACCAAGTGAATTCCGTCATCGCTCAGCTCAAGGTTGGCGAGCCCGCCATCTTCGCGGTCAGCCAGCTCACCATCCAGCCAAATCCGCGCCTCAGCCTTGCCTCCGCCTCCGAAGCCGGACAGGCGCGGTTGATCAATGCCTCTAACTGAAACCGTCTGTGGAGTTGATGACCAAGTTCCGTCACCCGCCAAAAGATCGACTTGAGGAGCTGTTTCATCGATTCGGACGAGGGCAGTTGCAACCGCCCTCGACGAATAGCCAGCTCCACTGATGCTGCGCACCCTTAGCTCGGACTCACCTTCCGGAAGTCCTCCAATCGGAATTGAGGAGCCGGCGGCCAGATTCATTACATCCCCCGGGTCGCTTCCGACCGACCACGCCCAACCAGCGATACCCGAGAGAGGCTCACCTGTCCCGCTGGCATAGAAAGGCAGGACGCTCGCCGCAACAGCAGCGTCTCGGGTAAGCCAGCCTCTTGGTGCTTGCAGAGATGGAGCCGCCGGAATGGTTGCGTCCCAGCGGAGATGAATCTCTGAAGAGCTCTTGGACGGGTCACTGTTTCCTGCCGCGTCCGTTTCCGTGACCCGGGCGATCCAGTCACCCGGGTGAGGCAGTCGCACATGAGCTGCCTGCCTTCCGTCTGCGGGAATCTCAACGGGGTTCATGCAACCGATGTCGTCCTGACTGGCAGGGCAAACGGTAAGCGTCGTCCTCACTACAGGTGCCTCCCCTGACTCATTGGCGACATCCCAAGTCAGATCAAAGTGCGGAAAAGTCCTCCACGCGTCACCGCCAGCGAGTTGCAACTGGGTCGGTGCGGCAGGCGGCGTCCCATCAACCCCAATCAAGCGTGATGACCTCGTCGAATTGCCAGCCGCGTCCGTTGCCGTGACTCCCCACTCAGCCAAGCCGTCCGTTCCGAGGCTGTATCGCGCTGATGCGTCACTGCACGGGCGGGCACGGTTGTAGTCGCATGACTTCGCAAGGACAGAAATCGGCGTGCCAGCGCGATCAAGTGAGACCGAGGCGATGCCGGTGGCATCGCCCGCCTCGGCCACCAGCGTCGCCCCTGGCTTAACCCAAGTCGCTGCAGTGGCGTCACCGGAAAGAGCGACCGTAGGTGGAGTTGGATCGTCGACCTTGACCCGCAGATACCACGCAGAGGCCAGAGCGTTTGGGTGCGTCCCACCGCTTCCAGTCCTGCAGCTTAATGAAGCGACACACCTGATCCCGAACCGCAGCCACGACGCCCCGGACACGGACCTCGAGATGGGCCGCTCCCCTGCCGTCCATCTTCTGGAGCAACTGCTGCTCGAAGGGCCACACCCAAACAGTCGCCCTACCGATGAGTCAAGCCCTGCAGCCCAGCCGGCTGAGCTAGTCCAGTATTCACCGGCCCAGTCAACGCCGACGATGGAGGTGCCTGCTGTCGCATCGAAGCGCCACCCGGATCCTTCCCCTTTGCCAATCGCCAGAGGGAGTGTGGTGCTCCTTGTCAGAAGACCATCCGTGGCTCCAAGAGCCGGGCAGTGCTGACGCGACAGCAGCGAGCTGGAACCGGATGAATCATCTACCCATGAGCGGTTCAGACCTGAAGCGGCATCGCACGCCGAAACAGTGAATGTTCTGGCCTCGGCCAAGGTGAGATTCCCTCCCAGCGCAAACAGCACGGCAAGGGCAGATACGAAAATGGTGGATCGGAACATCTGGACTCCTCTCGTCATGGACCAAATTCAGCTGCAGGTTGCGCTTTCGCTCGACTTGGAGCCGGTGCCCTCGGCACCGAGCTGGCCGCGGGTCGCGGTGACGCCACATCACCTGGGCCGAATTCCGCGGCAGGAGCTTCGCGCTGTTCAAGCTTCGTCGCCCGGTCGAAGCCACTTCCTTGCGCTTCCGTCGTAGTTTCCGAATCCGAATGCGCAACCTGGACAGGCCCTGAAGAGTCCTGGCCAACTGGCTCCGCAACCGCCCGCTGTGGCGAAGCGTGGCTGGGAAGAGACCTATGCGGCTCCGAGCTGACCACGACCCCTCCACCCGCTATTGCAGCCGCAGAGGCAGCTACGGCCACTACCTTCCCGGAGGAGGCCGCCTCAATCGCGGATTGGGCTTTAACAGCACCTCCAACTACTCGGTCGGCAATCGAATACCCAGCCTGTTTCGCAGCCTTAAAGAGCTTCGCGGGCAGCGCCAGAACTGCTGGAAGGGTCAGCACCGGAAGAGCGAAGCCAGATCGAGCCTCACGAAGCTCTGCTCGACACGCTGCACATCGCAGCAGATGGCGTCTGTGATGAATACGTAGTTCGCCGTCGGGACCTTTTGGAACCTCCGCACAGACTCCACCGCCTTCAATTTCGCTCACATGGCTGCGGAAGGACCTTGCTCCCTCATTTACGAGGCGATTGACCTTCGTATAGGTCCAGCCCTTCGCCAACGCAATGTCCTTGTAGGTGAGGCCCTCAGCTTGGAGCATCAATGCTTCTGCCTCAAGCGGCTTGATTCGCGCCATCGCTTCGGCAGCCAAACTCAGCCTCTCCATCAGGTCAGCCCCTTCAGAAAGGCTCCGTCCGTCCGGAAGTCGCTCGAGATCCTCCGGGTCAATCGGGGCAGAGCGGGTCCTTTCTGCTCTCACGGCAAACGCCTCATGCTTGACGACAGTTCTCAACCACGCACCAGCTGTCGCT
>CAZZKI010000074.1:0-6463 GCA_964654785.1 uncultured Solirubrobacteraceae bacterium | reverse complement strand
TCTGCGAGTGCTCGAACTGTGACGGACCATTCCTTGAAAGCGATGGGCATTGTTGATTCCTGAGGTAATTGGGTGGTTTATGGGGGAGTACGTCCGCCAGCTGTGCTAGCTGGGAACTTCGGCGGCGTGTTTGTGAGTCTTACGGATGTGCGCGGAAAACGCAAGGTTTTACGACAGTCCCGTGACCAAAGTCACAGTCCCGTTGCAGGAATCTCAGAAGAGGTGGCGAGGGGTTGACTCCCGGGCCGCCTTGCATTGGCCGGCCCGGTAGTTCTCCTCCCTAAGCGGCTGACGCGAGGTTGTGCTCGGTGACAGCCAGGTGCTGGTGCGATGGGCAGTACCCATTGTGTGCCAGCGGTACTCGTTGGCAAGCAGTTCCACGTCGTGTTGTGGCGCGGCACTGAATTGGATTGCCATTGAGGTCGTAACCCGTCTTGGGAAGTCGAGTTACGTACTGCTCTGCAACTGCCATGTGACGGTCCACCGACTCCCACACGCGGCGCTGAGCACCAATTGGGAAATACGCACGGATTTCACAGAACAGCGTCTTGGCTGGCTTCGCGAAGTACTCACGGTCATGCATAAGGCGCTCGAGGTTCTCCTCGCAAGCCTTCAGCACCCGTAGGTGATTCGTCCCGTCAACGTCTCCATAACGGTCGGGCAAAATGTCCGACGCGACCGACCTGTAGATCGAACGGCTGACTTCGTAGAGCATGTCCCGATTCCCCTCCTGGAATCAGAACCCCGGTATGCGGACTGTAACAACGGGTCTTTACAAAAGTTGCGCGGGGGCGCTCATTGCCGATTCGGATTCGGCGGGATCCCATGGAGTCATTGCGCACTCTCCATCTGGGCTCAATGAGGAATGGTGGCCTTGGAGGCTGTCCTTGGTGTCCGGGAAGTCAGAACGGCGGTGGGCGCCACGGGTTTCCTCACGCGTAAGCGCGCATCTGGCGACGAGGCGGGCCAGCGGATGCGGGTCGTTCAGGAGTGACTCAAGGCCTGCTTCGTCGCGGATCAGGCCAGCTGAGTTCCACAGGGCAGCGCGGGTCTCAGCTGAAGGTCTGATTGGCCCTGCGCAGACGACTTCTCTGGCCGTTGTGGCGGTCGGGGTAACAGAGTTGAGACAAGCCAAAGCCGCGCGGCGGCCAAAGACGAAACATTCAGTCAGGGAGTTTGAGGCGAGGCGGTTTGCCCCGTGCAGGCCTGTGCAGGCGGTTTCACCGATCGCAAAAAGCCCCGGGAGAGTTGACTGACCTTGAAGATCTGTCTGGATCCCGCCCATTACGTAGTGCGCAGCTGGGGCAACTGGCACAAGGTCTGTAGTCGAGTTGATGCCGCATTCCGCCAGCGATTCAACGACGTTTGGAAAGAGCTTTGGGTCAACCGCTCGCATGTCGAGAGCAACTGAGTCAGCGCCTGTGTCAAGCATCCTCTGGTGGATCGCAAGCGCAACCTCGTCACGCGGGGCCAACTCGTCAACAAACCGCTGCCCGTCAGCGTCCACGAGAGTCGCTCCCTCGCCCCGGATTGCTTCAGTAATGAGCATTCCGTCTCGGTCACTGCCATCGGCAAGAGCGGTGGGGTGGAATTGCACCATCTCGAGATCGGCAAGCGTGGCTCCAGCAGCGTGGGCGACGACCATTCCTCTCCCTACCGTTCCGAGGGGGTTGCTTGTCCGGCGCCACATTGCTGCTGCGCCGCCGGTGGCAAGGATCACTGCGCCGGCGTGGAGGCTTTTGCCATCGGCAAGGTGAACGCCGCGGCACTGTGCTCCGTCAGTCAGGAGCGAATCGACTCGCGTTCCCTCAAGCACGGTGATCAGGCGAGACTCTGCAGCCCGAGCTGACAGCGCGCGCGTGATCCTTCGCCCGGTAGCGGCTCCGCCAGCGTGGACGATTCGTCGGCGGCTGTGGCCTCCTTCAAGGCCAAGGGCGGGGCGACCGTGGCGGTCACGATCCCAAGCCACCCCAAGCGAGGTCAGGTCCCGCAGTACGAGGTTTGCTTCCGCACAGAGAACTCTGGCAGCGGCAACTCTGCCAGCTCCTCTGCCCGCCTTCAGAGTGTCATCAAGGTGGATCGCTGGGCTGTCATCGGCTGCAAGTGCAACCGAGAGTCCGCCTTGTGCCCAGAAGCTCGCCGATTCAGCAAGCGGCATCGCGCTAATCAGGGTGACTGTGGCACCAGCGTCCGCAGCCGTGAGTGCAGCGTAGAGGCCTGCGGCTCCTGCTCCCACGACGATTAGATCGCTACGGGCGGGGGAAGTCATTCCTCAACGCTACCCCTGATTGCTCGGTGTGTGCGCTGCGGTTGCCGAGGCTCAGCTTGCTTGGACCAGTGCTGCACGCCAAGCTGAGATCACTCGCTCGGCACAGGCATCAGATGACCAACGGCTCGCTGACTCTCGACCACCTTCAGTGGAAGCGGTTGCGGCGAGGTGTTTTGCCTCAGCAATCCAGCTGTCTTGGTTCCAACTCATTGCCTTTGCGTTCACCACTCCTGCTGTTGCATCGTCAGCAATCCCATTGGGGGTTGTCAGGACAGGGGTTTCGCAGGCGAGAGCCTCGAGGAGGGCAAGTCCGAAGCCCTCACGCTCTGAAGGGATCACGACCAAGTTCGCGGCGTTAATCCACTTGGACACTTCGGTTGGTGGGGTGCCGCCCAGAGTTACGAGTTTGGCTTGGTTGGCAGAGGCAACCGCCTTGGCTCGGTCAGAACGCTTCTCAGGGCGGGAAGGGTCGCTGGGCAGCAGATAGATGGTGTCATTTGCAGAAAGACCAAGTTCCGTTCTGGCGACCATTTGGTCTTCCTTGTTGAACCGGTCAAGGGCGAGGCCGCAGGGCAGGACTGCTATCGGCCGCTTCGCCTTGGCTTGAGGTACTTGCCCTGCGAGATCTTCTGAAGCTGCTGCAGGAAGGTCAATGAAACGCAGCGCCGCAAGCGAAATCTTGCGGCTGCGAGGGTGGGCCAGGTCGGTTCCGTGGAATGTGACAGCTCGGACGTTGGCCTTGGCTGCCAATGCGACCCATGCCGACAGGCCAAAGTGCGCGTGCACCACGTCGTAGCGGGGCCTTCCCTGCCGACGGAGGTTGATTGCTGCCTTGAGGTACGAAAGCGGGCTCCCGCCGCTGAAATGGAAAACGTCAACTTCAGCGCCTGCGCGGCGGAGAGCATCCACCTGGTCAGACACGAAAATTCCGTACGCGGGTCGCTCCGCGTCGGGCCACATGTTGGTTACGACGAGGGCCTTCAAACCAGTTTGAGCCTACCCGCGCGAGACTCACCCGTGTGATCTTGCAGCAGTTTCGCCTGCCTTTCGGTGCATTGCCGAGCAGACATGGCAGCGCCTTCGAGGCAGGCTCTCCTCGTTGAGTCAAACCAGTACGGAGGAGGAGAAATGCTTCAGACCTATTCATTGAGGTTGCATCTCTACGGTGCGGAGAAGCTGCAGCGTTTGGGGCGAGCGTTACGGGAGGAGAAAGGTCAAGGCACGGTGGAGTACGTCGCACTGATCCTTTTGGTCGGTGCTGTGCTCGCTGGTGTTGTCGCAGCCACCAAGGGAAAGCAGTTCGGCGCCAGCGGTATTGCTGAAGCAATCGTCAAGCAGATGAAGAAGGCGCTGGACACCGTGCAGTGAGCTCGTTCAGCAAGGCCGTCGTTCAAACTGATGCTCAATGCCCGGGATGCGAACACCCGAACAACCGATAGCGGTATTTGACTCTGGAGTAGGCGGTCTAACCGTCCTGCATGAGCTGCTCGTCGGACTTCCCGGCGAGGACTACCTTTATCTCGGGGACACGGCGCGGTTCCCATACGGAAGCCGCTCCGCTGAGGAACTTAGGACCTTTGCGGCGGAGATAGCAGCAGTGATGCTCGATCGGGGCGCAAAGCTCTTGGTGATCGCTTGTAACTCTGCAACGGCGGCGGCACTTGACGACCTGCGAACGAGGCTTGCAAACGTAGGGTCCGATGTGGAGATAATTGGAGTGATTGAGCCCGAGTCGGTGCTCGCTGCGGCAGCGACCCGAAACGGGCGGATTGGGCTGCTTGCCACGACTGCCACAGTTGAAAGCGGTGCGTATGAACGGGCGGTAGCGGCTGCAGATCCGCACACAAGGGTGGTGTCTGTTGCCTGCCCAGACCTTGCACCCGTAATTCAGAATGGCTCGGCATTCGACGATGAGGTTGTCGCAATGGTCCGCGGATACTGCGAGCCGCTCAAGGCTGCCGAAGTTGACACTGTGATTCTCGGCTGCACCCACTATCCGCTGGTGAGGCCGATCCTGCAGAGAACGCTTGGCCCTGATGTCCAGATCATTACTTCGGGTGACGCAGTCGCTCGGAGGGTTGAGCACGCCCTCTCAGTGGATGGGCTGTTGAGGCCCAAGGGTGGCCCAGAAGGAACGTATGAATTCACTTGCACTGGTGAGCCCGAAATCTTTCAAGAGGTAGGGGAGCGCTTCCTTCAGCTTCCGCTGGGTAAGGTCGCCACCACCAAACTAGAAAGCGGAGACTTGACATGAGCGGAACACGAAACGACGGACGTAACCCTGGCGACCTGAGGCCGATCACCATTGAGCCGAACTTCGTTGGTACCGCAGCAGGCTCCGCATTGATCACCTGCGGTGGCACTCGAGTCATCTGCACGGCCTCAATTGAAGAGAAGGTGCCGCGCTGGATGTTTGGCTCGGGCAGGGGATGGGTAACCGCCGAATACGGGATGCTGCCTGCATCAACCGGCGACCGCAAGAAGCGCGACAAGGGCAAGCAGGATGGTCGCGGGATTGAGATTCAGCGCCTGATTGGGCGTTCGCTCAGGTCGGTGGTTGACCTTGACAAGTTGGGCGAGCGCAGCATCTGGATTGACTGCGATGTTCTTGAAGCGGACGGAGGGACCCGCTGCGCGTCCATCACAGGTGGGCTCGTAGCACTCGAGCTTGCGCTCAAGGGCCTACGTGAGAGTGGCGAGCTTGATGCAGACCCGATCACCGATGGCGGAGTAGCAGCGGTTTCGTGCGGAATTGTGGATGGTGTGCCGCTGCTTGACCTCGATTACTCCGAGGACTCAACTGCAGAAGTTGATGCCAACGTTGTAATGACTGGGGCTGGCGGGCTAGTCGAGGTTCAGGCGACCAGCGAGCGCATGCCGCTGTCTCGTGCCCACTTGGACGATCTGCTCGAACTTGGAGCTTCCGGGATTGAGGACCTCCTCAAGGCTCAGGCTGCCGCAATCGGCAAGTGACCCGCCGCAAGCTCGTTCTTTCGACCCGTAACGACCATAAGGTCAGGGAGTTCCAACGGCTCCTTCCGGATGTTGACCTCGTTGCTCTGCCCGAAGGGGTTGTGCTCCCGCCTGAGGACGGCAGCACCTACGCTGAAAATGCTCTGGGCAAGGCCCGAGCGGCTGCCGCCGCGACAGGTTGTGACTCAATCGCTGACGACTCAGGGATTGAGGCTGCGGATCTGGGCGGCCAGCCTGGGATCAGGTCGGCGAGGTTCGCAGGCGAGGATGCGTCAGACGAGGAAAACTTGGCCCTTCTTGAGGAGAAGGTTGCTCCCGGGGGCGCGCTTGCCTACGTTTGCGCAATTGCGTTTGTCTCAGCGTCTGGTGAGGAAACGGTTCTTGAGGCGAGGTGCGAAGGAACAATGGCCAAAGAGCGTTCCGGAAACAGGGGTTTTGGCTATGACCCGGTATTTGTTCCAGCCCAGGGTGACGGTCTCTCCACGATGGCTGATCTACCGGATGCGGACAAGGACAGCATCAGTCACCGTGGGCTCGCTGCAGGGCTGCTTCGAGACTTCCTAGCAAGCTAGAGGTCAAATCGCCTGAATTAACAGGCGATTGTGCGAACTTCTACTCTTCTGGTGGTTTGCCGAAAAGGTTGACTGAGGCGGCAATGCCAACTGCGACAGCAATCCAGCCGTAGCCCTGATAGCCGCTCAAAAAGAGGATTGTGGCCACTGTGGCCGAGGCAAATACGGCGAATAGCCAGGCTGCGCGCTCGAGTGTCATAGAGACGATTGTGGCCGTCCTTGCGGCGGTTTGCCTTTCTGTCGTCCGTAACCGTTGCTAGAAAACGCGCTGACCACGACCTCCAAGGAGGAGCAGGTGAATAAGCCAGAGTTCATTGATGCGGTTGCCGCAGAAGCCGGACTGTCCAAGAAGGACGCCGGTGACGCAGTTGACGCATTCATCTCAGTTGTTGAGAGCACTCTTAAGTCGGGCGGGGAAGTCAACTTCACCGGTTTCGGCAAGTTCTCAGTAACCCACACGGCAGCCCGTCAGGGTCGCAACCCCGCAACGGGCGCGACGATCCAGATCCCGGCTGGTAAGCGGCCGAAGTTCTCGGCTGGCGCGGCGCTCAAGAAGGCCGTCAAGTAGCAACTAAGCCTCACGGCTTAGGTCCCGAAGGGAGCGGTCCGGTGTCAAATGGCGTCGGTGCCGCTATCCCTTTCGGTGATT